>DASVFK010000192.1:0-11788 GCA_036380095.1 Candidatus Angelobacter sp.
GCGCGGAAAGCGTCAGCGGCAAAAGTGAGCCCGAAGTAGTGGGCAAAGACGCTCTCGCGCACCAGACCGAAGATGCGGCTCAGGAAGATGCCTGCAGCCACCAGAAAGGCATGGCGGCCGATACTTTCTTCCTGGACTTGGGGGCGGTCAGGCGCTGCAGTCATTGGCTGCTTGCGAGTGTGTCACAGGCGGATGCAGGGGCGCAAATGGCCCGCTTTGAACTTCTTGTGCATGGTCACGGATTCGCCGGCGGCGCCAGCTTCAGCAGCTTGGAGGGATCAAGATAGGCGCCTTGCCAGCGCACGGCAAAATGCAGATGCGGCCCGTTAGCGCGGCCCGTGCCTCCGCTCAGCGCGATCAGCTGGCCCTTGTTCACCTGGTCGCCTTCCTTCACCTTGAATTCGGAGAGGTGCATGTAGATCGTAATCAGGCCCTGCCCGTGGTCAATCGCCACACAGTTGCCTTCATAGTAAAGACTGCGCGCCAGAAGCACTTTGCCGCCGTTGGTGGCGTGCACCGGAGTGCCTGTGGCCGCGTGGAAATCGAGGCCCTTATGCTGGTTTCGCTGCGTTCCGTTGACGACGCGGGCCGAGCCGAAAACCCCGGAGACGGCAGTGGCCGTGGGAGCTTCAAAGCCGCCCTGCCACAGCGCCTCGGCGGAAGTTTCCGCGAAACGCTCCTTCTTCACCTCTTGTTCCTGCTCGATGCGTTGCAGGGTTTCTTTGGGAGGCTCCACAAACTGGGGTGGGAGGCTGATCGAGGTTTTGGGGTAGTGGCCCGGCGTGATCGTGACCGTGCGGCTGGACTGTATCTTGCCTCCGGTTCCTGTTGTGCCGTTCAGTTCGAGCGGGTACTTCCCCGGCTTGACGCCGAGATCGATACCGGCAATGGCATACCAGCATTTGCAGGCTTTGCCCTCACGAAACGAAATTTGATGTTCCATCCATGTGGCCTGCAACGTCCGCAGACGTTGCGGCGCAGTCACACGGAACAGGACCGGCGATCCATTCACGAGTTGCGCCGGCTGGTAAGCGAGCTTCCACGCGGGTTGCTGCGCGATAGAGAGCGCCGACGCCAAAAGAAACGTGAGCGCAAACAGGCGGCGCAGCAGAGATGGTGTGGCGGCGCGCGCACGCTGCCGTCTTCCGCAGGCCGAGGGCGAGGCTACTCCGTCCATCTTCTGAAGATCAGGGATCCGTTGGTCCCGCCGAAACCGAACGAATTGGAAAGCGCCAGCTTGAGATCGGCCTTGCGCGCCTGGTTGGGAACGTAATCCAGGTCGCATTCCGGGTCCGGGTTTTCCAGGTTGATGGTGGGCGGAAGGACCTGGTCGCGCAGGGCCAGAATCGTAATGCCCGCTTCCAGGCCGCCGGCGCCGCCCAGAAGGTGCCCTGTCATCGACTTGGTGGAACTCACGGCGATCCTGGTTTTATCGCCGAAGGTGCGTTTGATCGCTTTGGTTTCCAGCACGTCGCCGATGGGCGTGGAAGTGCCGTGGGCGTTGACGTAATCGATGTCCGCCGGCGTGACCTTGGCGTCGTTGATAGCGTTCATCATCACGCGATAGCCGCCTTCACCGTCTTCCGCCGGCTGGGTAATGTGGTAGGCGTCGGCGCTCATGCCATAGCCCACAATCTCAGAGAAGATGGCCGCGCCGCGTTGGCGGGCGTGTTCCAATTCTTCCAGCACCAGGATTCCGGCGCCCTCGCCGATGATGAAGCCGTCGCGTCCGGAATCCCACGGCCGGCTGGCCTTTTCGGGTTCGTCGTTGCGGGTGGAAAGGGCGCGCATGGCGGCAAAGCCGCCCACGCCCATGGGGGTAATGGCGGCCTCGCTGCCGCCGGCAATCATCACGTCGGCATCGCAACGCTGGATGATCTTGTATGCGTCACCGATAGCATGAGCGCTGGTGGTGCAGGCCGTGGCCGTGGCTTCATTGGGACCTTTGGCCCCGTAGCGTATGCTGACGTGGCCGGCAGCCAGGTTCACGATGGCGGCAGGAATAAAGAAGGGAGAGATCTTGCGCGGGCCGCCTTTCATCAACTCCTCGTGCTCGCGTTCGATGATGTCGAATCCGCCCACGCCGGAGCCGATGTGCACGCCCACGCGCGTGGCGTTTTCCGGCGTGACCTGCAATCCCGACATCTTCATCGCTTCATCGGTCGCGGCGAGCGCTAAATGGATGAAGCGCCCCATCTTCTTCACCTCTTTCTTTTCGATGAAGTTCAAGGGGTCAAAGTTCTTGACTTCCGCGGCGATCTGGCAGGCGAAATTGGAAGCGTCAAAGCGAGTGATCTTCTGCACCCCGCTTTTTCCTGCAACAATGCTCTTCCAGACTTCAGTGCTGGTGTTGCCCACGCCGCAGATCAGCCCCAGCCCGGTAACAACGACGCGCCTGGACAATCACTTCCCGCCTTTCGCGTGTTTTTCAATGTACTCGATCGCGTCTTTCACGGTGCGGATCTTCTCCGCGTCCTCGTCCGGGATCTCAATGTCGAAGGCCTCTTCAAACGCCATGACCAGTTCCACCGTGTCCAGTGAATCGGCGCCCAGGTCATCAACAAAGGAGGCGTTGGCCGTGACTTCGCCTTCGTCCACTCCAAGCTGCTCAACAATGATCTGTTTGACTTTATCTTCCGTTGCAGTTGCCATTTGCTCTGTCTCCTAACAGTTGATTTCCATCGCCGGCCGGGTCACTGCTTGATGGACCGCGCATTTCTTTCGATGTATTCAATTGCGTCCCGGACGGTTGTAATCTTTTCCGCAGCCTCATCGGGTATGTCCAGGCCAAAGTTCTCCTCGAACGCCATGACCAATTCAACCCTGTCCAGGGAATCGGCCCCCAGATCGTCCACGAATGAAGCTGCCGGGACCACCTCTGCGGGTTCCACGCCCAACTGATCCACAACAATCTGGGTCACCCTTTCCTCCAGTGAGGGCATGGAATCTCCTGATGCGGTAAACCGCTTAGTGTAATTGCTGGAAAAATATTGTGCAAAGGCTGCCTCTGCCATTTTATCCCCGCCCGCCGTCGGTTTCAGAGCTGTGACCCATTTACAATGGCTTCTTGTCCGCCTCAAGCCAGCTCCTACTCAGGTTTTCCGCGTGGATCGCAGCTCTCCAGACGATGGGCGCCTGGGGAATGTTTCTGATTGCGGCCATTGACAGTTGCTCCATTCCCATGCCGCTGGACGTGCTGGTGGCAGGCTACGTGTTTTCCAATCCCCATCGTGCGTGGCTCTATTGTTTTGCCGGCGCCGCAGGGTCCGCGCTGGGCAGCCTGGTCCCGTATGCCCTGGGCCGGGCAGGCGGCGAGCTCTTCTTGCTTAAACGCATCAACCAGGAGCGCCTGCAACGCATTCGCGACCGCTTCCAGAAGCAGGAATTTCTTGCCTTGATGGTCCCGGCGATGCTGCCGCCGCCTACTCCCTTCAAGCTGTTCGTCTTTTCCGCCGGCGTTTTTGAAATGAAGGCCGCTCTGTTCCTGCTTGCCATCATGCTTGGCCGCCTGGTGCGGTTTGGCGTCCTGGCTGTGCTTACTGTTTTCTTTGGGCCGCAGATCGTGGCCCGCATCAAGTACCTGGTGACGCACCACCTGGGGTTCACCCTGCTTGCGTTGGCTGGGGCGGTGCTGGCCGGCTACCTCATCTACCGCCTGGTCCGCGCTCCGGTGACGGAGGTCGCCTGGGAGATCGAGCACCCGGAAAAGAAGACCGAAAACGACACTTCATCGTCCTCCTGAAAACATCAACGCGTGCGTCACTCCGCGCGGGTTGATGGTCCTCCGGGCGGTAGCGGCACGTACCTGGCCGCGTCTATTTCGGCGTCTCTGTCTTTTCGTCCTCCACAAGCTTCGGCGGCTCCGGCCGGGTCCTTACGCGCGAGTGCGCGGGTGGATGGTAGACGCAACTTACGTCCTCAGTGAACATGTCGCCCAGCATGATCAGGGCCCGGGCACGGGAACCGCCGCAAACGTCCTTGAAGCTGCAGCGGCCGCATTTTCCGGTGAGCTTGGTGACGTTGCGCAACGAGGTAAAGACCTCAGATTTGCGGTAGATGTCCGCCAGCTTCTGGAAGCGCACGTTCCCGGCAGGAACGGGCAGGCAGGCGCCGGCATAGACGTCCCCGGTGTGGGAAATGAACACCGTGGACCGGCTTTCATTGATAGGCATGATTCCGGGTACGCCCTCGGCTGAGCCGGGCGAATGCCAGAGCTTGTCCGATTTGGTCCGCGCGCGCTGCTGCAACACGAAGCGGCGGTAGTGCGCCGCCTCAGTCGTCTTGATCTTGAATGGGACCTGCTGCGCCACCTTGTACAGCCGGGCAAAGATGGCCTCAAACTCACCAGGCGAAGGCAGCTCCTCGGAATGGCTCGCGTCGGTTGGGACCGGGAAAGTCACGTTCCAGAGCAGGACGCGGAAGCTTTTCAGCAATGCGACGATGTTTTCCAGGTCGTTGCCATTGCTCCGCGTGATATTGGTGTTGATCTGCACCGGCACATGCCATTCGCCGGCCCATTGCAGGGCTTCCATGGTGCGGGCGAACGAGCCGCTGGTTCCCTGCAACAGGTCATGCAGCTCCGGCGTTGATCCGTCCAGGGTAAGTTGCAGGCGCCACAGCCCTGCGTTCTTCAACTCCGCAATCACCTCACGCTTCAAATACGGAGAAGCCCCGGCTGCCAGCACGGGACGCAGGCCCAGGCGCGCGGCGCCATGGACAAGCTGGTATAAGTCCTGACGCCGCAGGGCATTCTCCCCGGTAAAGACAAAGATCGGCGGCTGGAGCTCCGCAATCTGTTCCAAGAGCCTCTGCGCTTCTTTTGTGCCCAGTTCCAGCGGGTCGCAGTCGCTCCCCTGGCTGGGTTCGCTCGGACGGGCCATTTCCCACGCCACGACCATTGGGGACTTGTTGATGTCAAAAATCATTCTCATCGAGTTCGCCTTGGCTTGCGAGATTGGAAATCGTGGTTGAATCCTAAGATTGGGCGCTGGCGGCAGGGTGTGACGTAGATCACATACAGCCCTTTCCCCAAAGCGAAGTGCGCTGCTAAGCAACTGGTTTTCAGCAAGTTAGACGAATTGCGAGATAAACCGGAGGGGCCCGTTTTTGGCCGGCAAAAGGGACGCGAGTCTTAAGGACTCTAATAACCAAAACGCGTGCGATGGTGATCGCACGCGTTCTTTGAGCTTTCTCTCTGCCAGCGCAGTTGTGCTGGTTCGGTTTCTTAGCCGGCTTTGTACGCGAGCATCGCCGATGGCTGGTAGACACAGCTGTCATCTTCGGCAAACATGTCTCCGGCCATCGCCCAGGCGCGGGCGCGGGAGCCGCCGCACATCTCCTTGTACTCGCAAAGTCCGCACTTGCCTTTCAAGTTGTTCAGGTCGCGGAAATCGCGGAACATCTGGGACTCCCGGTAGATGTCACGGAGCCTTTCCCGGCGCACGTTCCCGGCTGACACGGTGATCTGGCTGCTGGGATAGACCTCACCCGAGCTGCTGATGAAGATGGTGCCTCTGGCCTCGTTGACGGGAAAAACGCCCGGAATGCCGTGCTCGCGGAACGGAGCGCACAAGGCCCCCATCTTGTCTACGCGGTACAGCGTGCGTTGCTGCGTAACGTAGCGGCGGTAATGATCGGCATCCACCGTCTTGATCTTGAACTCCACGGTTTGCGCGATACTGTAGATCCGTTCGAAGATCTCTTCAAACTCTTCCGCGGTGAAGTTCTCGCCGGCCCGGCCTGGGTCCGCGATCACGGGAAATGCCAGGCTCCAGAGCATCGCCCGGAAGCCTTTGAGCACTGCTGCCATGTTCTCCAGGTCGTGCACGTTGGCGCGAGAGATCTGAGTGTGGACCTGGAGAAGCAAACGGCGCTCGTTGACCCAGCGCATGCCCTGGATAGCCCGTGCAAGCGAGCTTTGGCTGCCGCTGAAGCTTTCGTGCAACTCCGCAGTGGAACCCTGCAAAGTAATCCCGCAGCGGGAGAGGCCTGCGGCTTTCAGGTCTTCAATCGCCTGGCGCGTGAGAAGAGGTGAATCGCTCAGGACCATGCTGGGCCGCAGGCCGCAGGAACAGGCGTAGCGTACCAGGCTCATAATCCCAGGCCGTGCCAATGGGTTGGCGCCCGCGAAAACGAAAACGGGCGCGCGCAAATCAGCCACGTCGCGGATGAGTTTCTCCGCTTCCGTAGCGCTCAACTCTCGGGATTCCCGTGCTTGAAGGGACTCAGCGAGAATGGGGGCATCGTGGCGCGCCTGGTTGGTCTCCCAGACTGCAACCACTGGATGTGTTGCCAAGTCAGAATTTGTCATATCCGTCAACCTGCTAAAAGCTTGCTGTTGGCGCAATCATAAGGCGATCGCCTGAGATTTCTGACGTTACTAAGAGTATTTTTCTTCCTTGAACGCACTTGTGAATGGCGCTAAAGATATGAAAAACAGATAGTTAAGCATGAACGAGGAGCCAGAAAATTCTTGGCAAGCGTCGCCGCTCTGGGGAAGGTTCATTAAAGTTTCTAATATTTTTCTGAGGAACTTAAGAGAATTCTCAAACGTGCAAGAATGCGTTGCCGCCAGCGTTCACCGTTTGCCTGAGCAGCGTATGTTCCCGAACACTCTCCGCCTAAGCGTATTCTTCTCCACGCTACTGGTGTACAGCGCAGCCGCGCAGGAACCTTCGCAGCCACACCAGCCAGGGAGGTTTCGCACACAATCCAATGCTGTGCTGATTCCCACCCTGGTTCGAGACAAAGGAGGCGCTCTCGTCCATGGGCTCAAGGCCGAGGATTTCATCGTTGAAGACAACGGCGTGGAGCAACGAGTGCACCTGGACGGGGAGGACGAACCCGCGCCGGTTTCCCTGGTGATTGCCATTCAACTCGGACGCACCGCAGCATCCGAGCTTCCGCGCATTGAAACTCTGGGGACCATGCTCGATCCGGTTCTCGGTTCCGGGCGCAACCGCGCAGCCATTGTGACCTTCGACAGCGAAGTTGAACTTATCCGTAGTTTCACCAGCAACGGCCGACTCATCGCTGCCGACCTCAAGAACTTGCGGCCAGGAGACGGCAAAGCTGCTGTCGTGGATGCTGTCGGTTTTTCGGTTGCGCTGTTAAAGCGCGAGCCGCGGGAGCGCCGGCGGGTCCTGCTGCTGGTGAGCGAAACTCGCGATCACGGCAGTCACGTGGTCTCGTTCGAAGACACAGTACAAGCGATCAGCGAGAGCAACACTCTGGTTTACGCTTTGGCCTTCTCGCCCTCCGTTTCCAAGGTGCTCGACACCATACGGGGCCAGCATGATGACAAGGACGTTCCCAGCCAGCGAGGCGCGTTACAGCTCATGCCCCTGGTGGTGATGGCGGTCCAGGCCATGCGCAAGAACGCGCCTAAAACCATTGCCTCCATGAGCGGAGGGGAGTACGAGTTGTTCACGTCTCAGTCAGGTTTTGAATCGCGGATGACGGCGTTCGCAAACCATCTGCACAATCGTTACTTGCTTAGCTTCGAACCCAAAGAACCGCAATTGGGTTTGCACAAGGTGAGCGTGCGCTTGCGCCAGCCGCAAAACGCGACGGTTCTCGCTCGCGATCGCTACTGGGCCACTGCAGCGGAGAGCGATCACGAGGGCCGAGTCGACAAGCGGCAACCTTAGGATCATTTTCCGGCTCCACTACTAAAGCTTGATTCCGGCGCTAACTGGACTACAATCTCACCGGCCTGGCGGACCAAGGTTTTGGCCCCGAGATGGACAACGCCTGGGGTGAAAGCACTGCAAGACCGGGGCTGAGAGAGGTTTCCGATGAAAATTCAGTTTGCCCTTTGCATGCGGGGGCTGGCGTTCGTCCTGCTGGCGGCGGTTTCATTGAGCGGCCCGGCGCAGAATGTTCCTGCGGGCGACGCCAAGCCGGGAAGCGTCCAGGCCGAGTACCAGTCATCCACGGTGCTGCGGGCCACCACCCGCCTGGTTGTAGTGGATGTGGTAGCGCTGGATGCGAAAGGGCAGGCGGTGGAAGATCTGGGCATCGACGATTTCCAGGTCCTGGAAGACAGTGGGCAGCAGAAAATCAGTTCGTTCGGTTTTCAGCGTGGCCACACGGTGAACCAAACCAGGCAGTCGCTGCCCGCCAACGTGGTATCCAACACGCCTCAATTTTCCGGAGCGAGTTCCCTCAACGTAATCCTGCTGGATTCGCTCAACGCCGAGTATCTTAGCCGCGTCTATGGCCGCGACCAGTTGCTCAAGTACCTGCAAAGCGCGTCATCCATACAGCCGACGGCGGTCTACGCGCTGGAGAACAAGCTCAGGCTTCTGCACGACTTCACCACGGACACCAAAGCGCTCCTCTCAGTCCTGGAGAAATACAAGCCGGACGCACCAACCCGCGTGGTGGACGTTTACTCTGCGGCCTCGCCCTTTTCCCGCCGCGGCGATCTCTCCATGAACTCGCGGACGCTAGAAACCACCATCAGCGCGCTGGGAATGTTGGCCCAGGTGCTGGCAAGCCACCCGGGGCGAAAGAACCTGATATGGATCTCCGCGGCTTTTCCTTTGACGTTTTATCCGGAGACTTTCGGCAACGCGACAAATCCTATTGATCTGAAGCCAGAAGACAGAGTTGCCGAACCTTCCAGGGCGGACATGGTCACGCAGAGCAATATGTCGCCGAGCGCGCACGGCCTTGAAAACGAAGTTGAGCGCGTGGCCAATGCCATGATGAACGCGCAAGTGGCGATTTATCCAGTGGACAGCACCGGGCTGGGGCAGAACAGCAGGGCCAATGCGGCCGGCACGATGCGCACCTTGTCAGACCGCACGGGAGGGTTGACCTCCATCAATCGGAATGACGTTGACCTGGCGATTCGCACCGGCATGGAAGACGGCGCGACCTATTACACGCTGGAGTACTACCCCGCGAACAAAGTATGGGACGGCAAATTCCGTTCGATCCAGGTGAAGACCACTCGCCCCGGAGTGCAGTTGCGCTATCGCCAGGGCTACTACGCGGTTGATCCCGGCGCAGACAACGCGGACAAAAAGGACAGTGACAAGGAACTGGCCAGGAACCTGGGACTGGCCATGGGACTCGATGTGCCTTCATCCACAGGAATACTGTTCGAGGCAGGAGTGGTAGCGCCCACGCCGAAAGTGCATGAGGTCACGGTCAACTTCGCCATTGATTCCCATTCTTTGGTCTTCGAGCGCAAAAGTGATGGTTTGTACCATGCCAGCCTGAGCTGTGCCGTTGCCGCCTATTCAGAAAAAGGCGCTCTCATCAAGAAGGAAATCATTAGCCGTAGCGCGGCCCTGAAGGAAGAGGATTTCCAAAAAGTCACGCAGGGATACTTTCCCTGCAAACGCACCATTGACCTGAAGCCCGGCCGGTACAACCTGACTCTAGGAGTGGTGGACCACAGCTCACACCTGATAGGAACGACCACGGCGGCCGTCACCGTACCCTAGCCATTGACGAACGAAGGATCCCAAAACTGTTTTAGGCTGCGGTGCGCCCGCGTTCCACTGTTTCCCTGGCCTGTGCAATCAGCACGGGAATGCTGAAGAACACTGCTGAGAACAAGAGATCAGAGGCAAGCCCCTTCTGGAAGAACGGAAGCGCAGCGACATAGCAAGCAGCCAATCCGCCCAGGTTCTTGGCGTATCCCAGGTTCCCTGCCAGCCACACGAAGAAGTTGGAGATCACAAAGAAGGAGACCGAACTTCCCAGCGCTGCCGTGGCAACATACAGCGGTTTCACACGGCCACGCAGCGCGGAGCCAATGAAGCACGCACCCAGGTACCAGGCCCAGACCACCACCTGGTCCCAGCTCAGCGGGTAGTTATAGACACGCAGGTTCAGGAAGAGGTCTGAACCGATCAGGAGCGTAACCGGCACAATGAATTGCTTCCGCGGCATGCGCGAACCGAAGAACAGCAGCGAGGCCCCAACGGGAGTGAAGCCCAGCGTGGCAAAGGTCCCGGTTCCGGCAACAACGCGAACCACCACAGCAAGCACTACATACAGGTAAGCCAGCATACGCACCTCAAGCGAGTATTCTGACGGGTTGCTCCGCAATCGTCAAGGCAACGGCTGGTGCGCCTTCGCTTGCCGCGGGGCTGCGCCCATGCTTTCTTCCACAACATGCAGTTGAGGATCGAGTAGCACGTGGCCTGCCAGCACGGACGCAATGCGCCCGCGCAGGTCCGTCAGCGTGGCAAAGCGCAAGTCCTGAAACCGCACCAGGTGGAAATTGGCTTCCGGCCGGGCCGCTTCTTCGACCAGTGGATACTGCGCCCAATCCAGATACACGCGCCCCAGCCGCGACTCTTTCGCGGCCAGCGTCACCGGCGTTTCTTCCGGCTTGTAGATCGTCACCGCCTGCTTCTGCGGGTCCACGTCGCCGGAAAGCGCATCCACCGGCAGCACCTGGAAGGAGGCCTGCGTCTCCACCAGGCCGCGCCAGGCGAAGGGGTTCCAAGGGCCGGGATAGGCCGAAGCCCGCACGGGATCTGCACCCTGATAGGTGATCGATTCCAGCGCGTTCACGGCGCGGCGATGTTCAATGTGCCGCACGAAGATGGCCAGCGCAAGACATACCAGCGCGGCAATCGCGCCGGCCCGCCCGCGAAACGGTTTTTTGGCTTCGCCGATCTCTGACGTGACCAGCCCAATCAGCCCGGGCACAAACAGAGCCAAGAACAGTGCAAACAGCATGAATGGGTCCAGGATGAAAACGATGTCCCACGAATACCACTTGGGATTGAACGGCGCGAATGGGCGCACGCCGTAGTTGTTGGTAAAGTCCTGGAAGATGTGCATCAGGCCGCCGAAAACAGCGTAAGCATAGAGCAGCTTCCAGTTGGGCAACTGCTGGGCGGCGCGGCCACGATTTTTCGTCAGCCGATAGATGCCGTAAACCGCCGCGAGCGTCAGTCCGGCAACAAAAGGCACTCCCAGCAGCGTGTGGGTAAATCCCCGGTGATGGGCAAAACCGGTCACGGAGCCGCCGAAATAGGCGACAAAATCAATGTCCGGCGCCTCAGTCGCCAGGGTGAGCGTAAGCGTGGCGAGCGCAGTTTTTCTATTCAGACCGGCCCGGCCAAGGCACGCGCCGGTAAGAAGATGGGTGACGGGTTCCATGGATTGTGAAGGACATTCTAGCAATCAGATCGGGTCATCGGAACATTGGGCCATCGGGCCATCGGTTCAGGAGTTGGGGCGGTCACTGAGCGTTGCACATGAACGGATGGACCGATGATCCGTTGACCCGACGATCCGATCCAATCCTCATTCCGGCATCAACAACCTGACCGTCTCATCCGCAATGCCCACTTCCACGGGCACACGTCCCAGCAGCTCGCCATCGGCTTGGGCATGGATCTTCGGTTCGTGGAGCGGGGTGCAGCGAAACCACCTTGACCTGACCATGTCGACCTGGGGCACGCGCCAGTTCATTCCGCTGGCCACGCTGGCGAAATAATGCAGGAAGTGGCGGACTTGATCGGTGCGAAAGAGCAGCAGGCGATAGGCGGGCTCTTCCAGGGACGAGCCCAGCTTGACCAGGCGCAGCAGTCCGGGAAACCGGGAGGCGCGAATGGCCATCACCAGCGAAACTTCATGTGTGGTGCGCGTGCCCGCATCGTTTTCCCACTCAACCTGGAACATGGGATAGGCGCGGCGAAAGGTCATGCGGGCCATCTCCAGGAAATAAGCGTTTCTTCCCCAACGTTCCTTGGCGGCAACACCGGTGCGGTACATCAGCTCAGCATCGGACCCCACGCCGGCGGCCACAAAA
>DASVFK010000193.1:0-16207 GCA_036380095.1 Candidatus Angelobacter sp.
CGACTGCCAGGGCGCCAATCGACGCAATGGGCTGCGAATCGAAAATCGGCTCCCAAGTCTCGCCGCCATTGGTGGTCTTCCACACCCCGCCACCGACCGCGCCGATGTAGTAGAGGTTGGGTTGGCCCTCCACACCGCTGACGGCGTTGGTGCGCCCGCCACGATGCGGTCCAATCATCCTCCAGCGCAGGCCCGAGTAGGCTTCTGGGCCGGCCGGCTGCGCCGCAACCGCGGCAGGAAAGAGGGCCGCAAGCAGTACAAAGCAAAAAATGCGCTGAGATGCAGAGAAAAATGGCTTGGACATAAGCAGAGCATTGTAAATGACCGCCGTTCGTTCTTTCGTCTGCGGGAATTTGTTACATTCAGGAGTACTCACCGTCCAATCTCCGGGAAGGTAGCAGCATGGAAGTGAGAGACCTCAATGTGCCCGGCTACGAGCGCGTGGTGGTTGGTGTGGACCAGGCCGCCGGCTATCACGGAATCATCTTTGTTCACAGCACGATATTGGGTCCAGCGGTGGGAGGGACCCGCTTTTGGAGCTACGCAACCGAGGACGAGGCCATCACAGACGGCCTTCGCCTGGCACGAGGCATGACCTACAAGAACGCCCTGGCCGGCCTGCCCTGCGGCGGAGGCAAGTCGATCATCCTGCGGCAGGGCGAGGTCCGCGATCGCGAAAACCTTTTTCGCGCGCATGGGCGGCTGGTGAACAGCCTGGCAGGGAAGTACATCACCGCGGAAGATGTTGGCACCAGTCCTGCTGATATGGAATTCATTCAGAAGGAGACGCCGCATGTGGCCGGGTTGATGAACCGGTCGGGCGATCCCTCGCCCAGGACGGCGCGCGGCGTATTCAGGGCCATGCAGGCAGCAGCGAAATTTCGGTGGGGAAGCGATTCACTGCGAGGGAAAACCGTGGCGATCCAGGGCTGCGGCCACGTGGGTCATTACCTGGCGGGCGAACTGGCGCGGGCGGGGGCCAAGCTTCTGGTCGCAGATGTGGACCCGCACAAAGCGAGGCGAGTTGTGGAGGACTACGCCGCAGTCGCCGTTGGGCCGGAATCCATCATCGCCGCCCAAGCCGATGTCTTCTCTCCATGCGCGCTCGGCGGCATACTTAACGACGAAACCATTCCACAGCTTCAGGCCGAGCTCGTCGTGGGCGGCGCCAACAATCAACTGCTGGAGCCGCGACACGGCGACTTGCTGGAAGAGCGTGGGGTCCTCTATGCGCCTGATTACGCAGCCAACGCCGGCGGCGTGATCAACGGCTCCTGCCGCGAGATGCTGGGCTGGGACGAGGCGCGCACGCTGGCCAAGGTGGACGCACTGTATGACACGCTGCTGAACATTTTCGAGATGGCTGCCCAGAAGCAGATCCCAACCTATCAAGCAGCCGACCGGCTGGCGGAAAAGCGACTGGGCCAACCTACGCGGGGCAAATCAGCGCCGTAGCCGTTTGCGTTCCCGCCCCCGGCGGTCTACCATTGCCGCTCGTACGCAAGCCCCCAAAATCGAGAGGTGGTCACGTGAGACATCTGCTGATTATTGCTGCATTTACATTCCTGTTCCTGGTCCCGGGTGCAGGTTACTCGCAAAGCCCGCAAAGCCCCAACAGCCAGCCGGATACAACAGGCTCCCCAGATCTGATCGTAAACACGGTCCTTCTCAGCCATCAGTGGGTGGTGCGGGATGAGGACTTGCCGGCAACCGCGTGCAGCGTGGAAGAGGGCGGGATCACTCCAGGCACGCGCAGGCTCATTCGCTTTACCGTGGAAACTCCCAATATCGGCGATGCCGATATCATTGTGGGCGACCCCAATGCACACGTGGCGGCGAACGACGGATTGTTTGAGTTTGCCACGTGCCACCACCACTATCATTTCCGGCACTACGCCCTTTATCAACTGATTGACCCGGCAACGGGCTTTGTGTGGAAAGCTGCAAAAAGAGGCTTCTGCATGCTGGATACCGATCCCGTACCTGCCGCTGATGGCACCGAGCCCCCCAAGAGCTCCCAATTCCGGAATTGCGGCGCGGTGGGAATCCCCGGCAACCAGGGAATCAGCCACGGCTGGGCGGACACTTACCGTTTCTTCTTGAGCGGACAATTCTTTGTCCTGGATGGCGGCGACGGCCAGCCGCCAGTTCCGCCGGGCACCTACGTTATTCGGATCACTGTAAATCCACCCTTCAAACCCCTTGCCGGCGAACGCTGTCCTTTCGTGGAAAAGATTGACACGGACGGCCAGCCAATCTGTCACCAGTTGCCGGAATCGAACTATGCAAACAACGTTGGCGAAGCTACGGTAACGATCCCAGCGCATCCAGGGAAGTCAGGTTCTGGGCCCGCAGCGGGAACGGCGGCGAAGGAAGATTTTGACGAGCACGACAACAAGATTCCAAACTAACGCCTGAAAAGGGAACGTATGCTTCAGGACGTTCCCCTTCTCAAGAATTCCGGTTATTGCGAACAGCCATCAGGGTGATGGAGTTTTTCGGCGCACGTAAAGCAGCTTCTCCACTTCAGCAACCACGTTGCCCTCCGCATCCGTCACCTGGACGGTGAACGTGGGTTCCACTTTGCCGTTGGCATCGGCCTGGGCGCGGATCTCCGCGATTCGCTCTTCCGGCAGGAGAAACGTGGCCTTCATGGTGCCCTTGCCCGGTTTCTTGAAGCGGCTGGTGGCCGACTTGTCCCAGACGATGTAGTCCGGGCCGAGGTTGTTGATGAGCATGATCATGAAAAAGGGATCGCACATGGAATAAAGAGAGCCGCCAAAGTGCGTTCCCACGTAGTTCCTGTTCCAGAAGTGGAGCGGCAGCTCCACTACAATGGTGCGAAGATCGTCAGCGATGTGCTTGATGCGGATTCCAGCGCCGAGGTAGGGAGGATACAGGTTTACCCGGCGTTTTAATTTCGCTGCTTTGCCCGCCATCGAGCTGTTACTTTACGTCGAGCAGTTCAACGTCAAAGATCAGAGTGGCGTTGGGGGGAACGATCGGCGGCGCGCCCCTGGCGCCATATCCCGCCGCTGGGGGAATCTTCAACTGGCGCTTGCCGCCCACCTTCATGCCGGCCACGCCCTCATCCCAACCTTTGATGACCTCGCCTTTGCCTAGCGTGAACGGGAAAGGTTCGTCGCGATCAACCGAGCTATCGAACTTCTTGCCGTCAGGAAACCAGCCGGTGTAGTGCATGCTGAGTTTCTTGCCGGCCACTGCAGTCTTGCCCGTGCCGACCTTGATGTCCCAGTACTCCACGCCGGAAGCTGTGGTTTGCGGCTGCCCGCTCACCTTGGCAGGGCCGCTTGGCTTAGGCGTTGCAGCAGCCTTGGGCGCGGGGGCCGGCTTTTGCGCGGCGGTCTTGGTGGTTGTCTGCGCGACCAGCAGCGTAACCGCCGCAAGCGTGGCAAGAAGGACCAATTGCTTCATCTGCTCTCCTTAGTAGTGCAAAGAATACGGGCCGTGACCAAATGGCAGGGAATAGGTTACCGCAACTTAGCTGTGCACGAAAGGCATTGGCATGTTGTGGCAGGGACGGTGCGCTGGTTTTTGTCGGTCCAATGTCCCTATTTGTTGTTTCCCACGACTGGGGTCCAGGATTTGTCCGGGTTGAAGCGTTCCATCTTCTTGAATTCCCCGAGGGACCCAGGGCCAAAATCTTTCTGGTAGACCACGCCGTCTTGGCTCACGATGAAGGTCTTGACTCCTGTCACACGGTATTCGGCCGGCGTAGCCGCCAAGGCAAAGCCTCCGATCATCACGCCTTGCACCACGTAGTCCATTGTGCCAAGCGGCGCGGCAGGGCCCTGACCTTTCAAGATTTTGAAAAAATAACCGTGGTACGGCTCGCCCTGGCCGTACCCCTGTTCGATGGCGCGGGCCGCCTTTTCACCGATGGGACCGCCCCAGGTGCCATCCGGGTTTTGCCAGGCCAGGCCATCCTGTTTGCCCGAAGTGCTGACGATGCGCTGGGCATACTGGTTCACGTCATAGCCTTCGCGCTTCATGAGCGCGAATTCGTGCTGGGCCTCTACATAGCCGCGGCAGATTTGAATGGCATCCAGTTCGTTGTAACCGATGCGCCTGTAGAGGAGTTCCTGCCGGCCCGCTTTGGTGTCAAAAGACCATTTGCTGGCCTTCTTCACAATCGGGACGGGGAATGGCCAGTTCTCCTTGCCCACGACGAGGAATGCGCGGGTCCCGGTTTTCTGGTCCACGGTAACACTTGTCTTCTCGTGGGCTTGGGCGGCGAAATCAAGAGCGCGCTTACGGTCTTGCGGATATTCACCGGTAAGCACAATGTCGTCGCCGCCGGGACCGAAGATATCGATAAGGGTTTGCTCGTCAAACCTGGCGGCCGCATCGATCAGCGCATCCGCAGCCTGCTGAGGAGAGTCAAAGGTCTTGCCACCTGTAACCGCGCTGGATGTGGCCGGAACCTTCTTTTCTGCGGGCTCCTGCACGGCGAGCACGACTGATGCGGACAGACACGCGCAAGCCACTGCCGTGATGCAGAGAAGCCTCAAGAAGTTTCGCTTCACCGATGCTGACGTCATGTCTCAACTCCTAAGAATTCGCTGAGTGGAGAGGACCTTTACCTGCGCCGCCCACCGCCCCTGCCTCCGCCGCCTCGCGAACCCATGCTGGAGGCGCCACGGCTGCTGGCGGAGCGAGCACTCGATCCGTTGAACCCTCCGCCTCCGCCTCCGAAAGCATCCCTGCCTCCTCCTCCGCCTCCTCCGCTGCGCTGGGAGAGATCACGGCTGCCTACGCTCTCCGCCCCGCTTCCGCTACGCGCGGCTCTTTCGGCTCCGCCCCCTTCGCGCGTCGCTCTTTCGCCTCCACCCCCAGCAGCCCGAGTACCGGCTCCGGCCCCGCCTTCGCGTTGCGGCAGATTACCGCCTTCGCGGGCACCCTGTTGCCGCGCGCTGGCCTGGCGATTCGACAGAGAGTCTCCGCGCGCCGTGCCACCATACCTGTCTGCGGTCGCCCGGTTGCTATATGGCGTTCCGCCGCGATGCTGCGGATTGTGGTTCCAGGTTCCGCTGCGGTTTCCTGCATTGACGTTGCGGTTGATGTTCGCGTTGCGGTTGACGTTCGCGTTGCGGTTGAAATTGTTGTAGTTGTTGATCTGGACGTCATTGTGGCCCCAGCCGCATCCGTAACCCCAGCCACCGCTCCACATGGCCCCCATGGCCACGCCCACGCCAAAAGAAATCGCCATGCCGGCAGCGTAATATCCGGGCGGCGGATAATAAATGGGTGGGTAGGCATAGACCGGCGCGCCGTATACCACCACAGGATTGTAAGTAGGCACGTACACCACCTGTGGGTTGGCCTGTTCGATCACGATGACTTCTTTTTGCGCTTCCTGCTTGGTCTCAACCTTCTGCTGCTCGTTCGACTTCAAATTGCCTTTGTCTTTGGCCTTTTTTCGCATGCGCTGTACGGCTTCCATCACCTCGGCTTGCTGTGCCAGAAACGCATTGCCCAGATCGGTGGTCCACTGGATGTCCTTGGCAAGGCGCTTCACCACGTCAGGTAGCCCGGCCATGGCCTGGACGCTGGGGTCCCAGGGCTGTTTGGCCACAGCGTCAGCCAACTCTTTGTCCTTGAGCTTGGCGTTCTTCTCCAGCCACTGCTGGAGCTGAACGATTTCGAGAGGATAGGTGGAAGCGGCCAGAACTTGCGCCAGCAACGGGTCGGGATAAAGGGCAATGGGCGCCACGAGCGAATCAAGCTGATCGGGCGGAAGCTTGGCAGCTTGCTCCCCGGCCGCTGGCTGCTTTGCCCCTGTGTTCGGCGCCGTTGGCGACGCCGGTGTAGGCGATGCCTGCGCCGCTTGGCTCTGCGCATGAGCAAGCGTGTCACCTGGAACGATAGCAACGGCGCAAAGCAGCGCCAACAAAGACCTGACAACCGCGCGCTGTCGCTTAGAGTTCATGGTCCACTCCCGGCGGGCTGAACAAAAAAGGAGAGCAGCTGGATGGGCACAGAATCAGAAACGAGCAGACTTGCCTTGCCGCGAGCGAATTTTTGAGACCTGCGCCCATGAGTCGCTCCTCACGGCTTGTGAATGCTTCTGACTGCGAGGACAACTATCTCCATCCACGGTAGCGGAAGCCACTAACAGGCCAACAGCCGAAAATTTACGGCACCGTGTCTGGGAAAACATACGTAAGTGCCCAGCTGTGGATCTTGGGATGAAAGCCCTCGTTTTGAGGGAGCAGACATATAGAGTGGCCGCGATCGGTGATCGTGCTATGGACAAGTGATGGCGATGGTGAGCGCCACACGCCCTGAACCCTTGACTCAATGGTGGGCGGTCACAGACGAACTGTGGACCTCCTGCTTGTAAGGCAGAGCAGGATGGCTCTGCGTCACAGCACCGATTCAGAAGGACTTACGAGGAGTTTTTCCTCAACTCTGAAAATAGCACAGGGGGTCAGCAGCGAAGCAGGGAATTGTTTCTAGTGCTCAATACTGATTTGGACGTATGCCAGAACTCCCTTTGAAAGCCCAGTGCAAGACTCAGAATTGAAAAACCGGTATGGGCGCATGCAAGTCAAACCCACAAGTTGCTCTGACCCTGCCCTTCAAATCACATTCAAAGGTGACGGCCGTCACATTGAGGCTCGGAACAAATCAGATAAATGTTGTCTGATTAGTTCCAATGATCACCAAGACGTCGCTCCTGGCAACACGTGCTCTTCTGTGCCTGGTCAATGATCAATCAGGTATCCCGATCTCTCCGCGCAACATTGCCCTCCAACTCGGCGAGTCGCAGGCCTATATGGCCAAGGTGCTGCGCGCACTGGTCAAAGCTGGCATCCTGCGCGCGGAGCATGGAAGCAGGGGCGGCGTTCTTCTGAGCCGGCCTCCGTTTGAAATCACGCTCTTGGCAATCGTGGAAGCGTGCCAGGGCGCGATCGTGGGCAGCTACTGCCAGGAAACCCCCGACCTTAGGACAACGTGCGCTTTTCATCGGGCGGCCGTCGAACTCCGTCATGCGATCGTGAGCGTTCTCACGCGATGGACCCTGGAGCACCTGGCCGCATCGCCTCGCCCGGCCGGGCCGCTTCCTGGAGGAATGCTCTGCATGCTGGCGGGAGTGCCAGTCAAGCCTGAAGGCCGTCAGCTTCGCCGGCAAGGCACGAGCGTGAAAGGTGATGAACACCTATGACTCTTCGCGTCTCCATCCCCGGCGAAGAATATCAGCAGGGGCTCATCTCCTGCCAGGTTGCCTGTCCGGTGCATACCGACGCACGAGGGTACGTGCGTGCCATCGCCGAAGGACGTTTTGAAGAAGCTTATTTGATTGCGCGCGGCCCTAATCCATTTGCCTCCATCTGCGGACGCATCTGCGGCGCTCCCTGTGAGACGGCTTGCCGCCGGGGCAAAATTCCGCGCGTGGATGATGACGGCAATTTCGTTGCCAACGATCGTCCCATTGCCATTCGCGCGTTGAAGCGCTTTGTGTGTGACCTGGCTGGACCAGAAGCGGTGGGAGCAGCAGTTGCTTTGCGCAACGTGCAGGCCTTTGTGCCGCCCGTGGCCGCCCACGCGGAAGAGATGGCAGCGTTGCTGCTTGCCAGCGTGGATGGCCGAGTGAAGAAGGCCAACGGTGAAAAGGTTGCCATTATTGGCGCCGGACCCGCGGGGTTATCCGCGGCCCACGATCTGGCACTGCTCGGGTTCAAGCCGGTGGTATTTGAGAGCGAACCGGTGCCGGCGGGAATGCTGGCGGTGGGGGTGCCTGCCTATCGTTTGCCGCGCGAAATCATTGCCAAGGAAGTTGCGGTGATTGAGGCATTGGGCGCGGAAATCCGTTGCCGCGTCAGCATCGGGCGAGACATCAGCTTTGCTCAATTGCGGCGTGACTTTAGCGCGGTGCTGATTGCGGTGGGCGCTAAGTCTTCGCGCGATCTGGGGCTGCCAGGGGAAAGCGGTCCACGCGTTTATGGCGGCGTGGACCTGCTGCGGGCAGTCTCGCTGGGTGAGCCGATTGATGTTGGTAGAGAAGTCGTCGTCATCGGCGGGGGCAACGTGGCTTATGACGTGGCCCGCACCGTGGTGCGGCAGATCGCGTTCGATACGGCGCGCACAGCCGCCCGTCTTCCCGGCATGAGCAAGGTCTGGCTGGTTTCGCTGGAAGGCCTGGAAGAAATGCCGGCAGATACGGTGGAGATTCGCGAAGGCGATGAGGAAGGCGTCCTGCGGCTGAACGGCTGGGGGCCACTGGAGATTCAGCGCCGCGTTGATGGCTCGGTGAGCGGCGTGCTCTTCCGAAAATGCACACGCGTCTACGACGAGAACCGGCGTTTCGCGCCGGTCTTTGACGACAAGATGACCCGCCCCGTGCCTTGCGACACCGTGTTGCTGGCGGTTGGCCAGAGCACCGCGCTCAAGTTTCTGGAGGACGGCGGCCAGGACATCGAGATGATGCGTCCAGGTTGGCCAAAGGTGGATACAAGCACGCTGCGCACGACGGCGAATAACGTTTTCGTCGCAGGCGATCTGGCTCATGGTACGCGACTGCTCATTGATGCTGTGGCATCGGGGAAGGCGGCCGCGCGGTCTATCTATGAAAGCGTCACCGGAAACAAGTTGCATTGCGAAACTGTGGCGTCTCACCGCGTGCTCGAACTGTATCGCCGCGAGCGCGGTTATGAAGCCATCCGCCGCCAGGAAGTTCCTACCACGCACGCGGAACAGCGACTCAGCCACCCGGAGGTCCCGGTAGAGGTTGGCTATGACCGCGAGTTGGCGATGCGCGAAGCTTCGCGTTGCCTGGATTGCGGCGTTGCTCCCATCTTTGACGGGACGCGCTGTGTGCTGTGCGGCGGCTGCGCCGATGTTTGTCCCACCTTGTGCCTGAAGCTGGTGCAGCTCAGTGATCTGGCCGGCGATGCCGATTTCCAGCGCGAGGTCAGCACGGCCCTTGGCGCGGAAACCGATCTCAGCGCGCACTCCGCCATCTTGAAAGACGAAGACCGTTGCATCCGCTGCGGGTTGTGCGCCATGCGCTGCCCGGTGGACGCCATCACCATGGAGCGCGTTGTTTTCTCGACCGATTGGAGGAATGTATGAGCGAAGAACCACAAGGCAAACGCTCCCGGCTGGAGCCCGAGCCGGTCAGCCGGCGGGACGTGCTCGGCCTGATGTCATTGTGGGCGGCCGGTTCGGCCATGTTTTTTGCGCTGGTAGGAATGTTGCGTCTGCCCAAAGCCGCAGTGCTGTCGTCACCCTCCAAGAGATTTCGCGTGAGCCTGCCGCAGACACTTGCCGCGGGCGAAGCCTTCACTCCCGCGGGGCGCAACGTAGCGGTGTTTCGCGATGACCAAGGTGTGTACGCCATCTCGCGTGTGTGCACGCACCTTGGCTGCATCGTCAAATCGACGGCAGAGGGCTTTGAGTGTCCCTGCCATGGATCGCGCTACGACCGCGACGGCCTGGTCACCAAAGGCCCGGCGCCTCGGCCGTTGCAATGGCTGGAAGTGAAAGAACAAGGCGGCGTGCTCTACGTGGATGAAGGCGCGAACGTGGCCGCAGGCACCAAGGTGAAGGTATGAGCGTGGGAACCCCAGAAAAGGCAAAGCGTGCAAGCGGCGAGCGCTCAGGCTCTGCTCTGCGTGAGTTCTGGCAGAACCTGAAGTCCACGCCGAAGAGCTTCCTGGACACTGCCTTTCGCGGCGGCGCGCCCAAGACGGACCGCACGCGCTCCACATTTGTTTTCGGCAACGTCTTCTTCCACCTGCATTCTGTGCGCACACACCGTTGGAGCCTGCGCTGGAGCGCCACATGGGGCCTGGGGATCGCCACGTTTGCTGCCTTCATCATCACGCTGGTCACCGGCGTGCTGCTCATGTTTTATTACAAGCCGTTTCCGGATGTGGCCTACCAGTCCATCAAGGACATTCACTTCGTCGTTCCTACCGGGCGCTTCATGCGCAACATCCATCGCTGGGCTGGCAACATCATGGTGATCACCGTGATCCTGCACATGGCCCGCGCGTTCTATACCGCGGCGTACCGTCGTCCCCGCCAGTTCAACTGGCTCATGGGAATGGCGCTTCTGGTGATCACGCTGGGACTCTCCTTCACCGGATACCTGCTGCCCTGGGACCAGTTGGCTTATTGGGCCATCACCATCGGCGCCAACATCGCCGCCTCACCTCAGGAAGTGACCAACGCGCTGGGCGTCACGCAACACTTTGATCCCGGCGGCCTGCAACGGCTGATCCTGCTTGGCTCGGACACCGTAGGCCCGGAAGCGCTGATCCGTTTCTACCTGTTGCACGTGATGATCCTGCCTCTGGTGCTGGCCTTGATCGTGGCTGTGCACTTCTGGCGCATCCGCAAGGATGGCGGCTTGGCACGGCCTGCCGATGCAGACGAGCGGCTCGGACCGCCCAGCGGCACGTATCCGATTTTCACCGAGCAACCGAAAAAGACTTATCAACTCGCCGCCATTGTGCGCGGCAAGACGCCCGCGGTCGGTAACGGTCCGGAAGGCACCGTGCCTTCCATGCCGCACCTGTTCTATGCCGAGCTCGCGGTCCTGATGCTGACCACATTGATTTGCGTTGGTCTGGCGCTATTCATGGACGCGCCGCTCAAGGAACTCGCGAACCCCGGCGTGCCGGAGAACCCCGCGAAAGCTCCCTGGTACTTCCTGGGACTGCAGGAACTGGTTTCCTTCTCCGCTTTCATGGGCGGGATCGGCATTCCCACGATTGTGCTGTTGGGTCTGGGCCTGATTCCGTATCTCGACCGCGAAACCGAAGGCACCGGCGTGTGGTTCGGCGGTCCGGGCGGGAAGAAGCTGGCGTGGCGCTCGCTCTGGTTCGGGCTGGGCGCGGTGCTCGCCATTGAAGCTTTTGTGATTCGCTTTGGCTGGCTGCGCGAATGGTTCCCGCACATCCCGCAACTGGTGATCACAGGCATTAATCCGGGAACCCTGCTCACGCTGGCCTACGGCGCTTATTCCGTATGGTGCGTGAAGAAATACAACTCGACTCGCGCAGGGGCCATGGCGCTGTTCACTTGTTTCCTGTGCGGGTTTGTGGTGCTCACGGTGATCGGTACGTATTTCCGTGGGCCGAACTGGGTCTTTTATTGGTCGCCGGCCGATTGGCCCGCGCATTGAGCTGCGCAGCGGCTCAATGGGCGGAGTTCGCGTCCAGTTCCGGCGAAGCCGGAAAGTGCCTTTAGGCGAACGGTGGAATTAAAGATATGAGCAAAAACAAATATCTGCTGCTCATCTCAAGCCTCGGATATTCAGCTGCGCAGCAGCCGGATATCAGGGTATCAACGTCCAGTTCCGGCGAATGCCGGAACGTGCCTTCAGGCGGACGTGAGCGAAGCGAATTAGGCGGAAAGCCATGAGCAAGAACAAATATCTCTTGCTTGTCTCAAGCCTCGGGGTCTTATTGCTGCTGGCCACGGCCGCCGTGCAGGAGAACTTTCTGCGGGAGTGGCGGCGAATCCAGACGCAGGGCCGGACGGAGGAGGGCGCTATCCCGGTGCAGCTCCGCCAGATTGTGAACCCGGGACTCAAGACCAGCGACCGCTGCGTCACCTGTCACGTAACCATGGCGCCCGGCGAATCGACCGTGAGCGGCGCGAAGGTCCTGGTGGCGCACAAACCTGTAGTGCACGATCCCTCAGAATGGGGCTGCACGGTTTGCCATGCCGGCCAGGGCCAGGCCACGGACAAAGCCGACGCGCACGGTGACGTCCACTTCTGGCCGGACCCGATGATCGAGCCGCATTTCAGCCAGGCGGGGTGCGGCACATGCCACGCGCCGCTCGGCGTGCCCGAGCAGGAGCGGCTCGCACAGGCGCGCAACACCTTCGCCCGGCTTGATTGCTACGCCTGCCACAAAGTTGATGGACGCGGCGGCATGATTCGTCCCGATGGCGGCGGTATGGAAGGCCCGGACCTTTCCCGCGCCGGCATCAACGGCTATGACAAAAACTGGTACGCGAAGCATCTGGAGAAACACCAACAGGCCGCGCAAGGCCCGTGGCGCAACTCGTTCGCCGTGCTTAACGATCAAGACCGCGCGCTGGTGGCCGACTACTTGGCAACGATGATGGCTGCGCCGAAGTTGGTCGAAGCCAAGGCCGTTTTTAACTCCACCGGCTGCATGGGCTGCCACAAAGTGAGCGGCGTGGGCGGCGATGAAGGCATCGATCTCTCACGCGAAGGTGAAAAGGATCCCGGCCAGATCAACTTCACCTATCTTTCCGGCGGGCACACGGTGGAAAACTGGATGGCGGAGCACTTCCGCTCGCCGGTTTCGATTGTGGTTGGCTCACAGATGCCGTCGCTGGGACTCTCGGACCGCGAAGTTGATCTGCTCACCATGTACATGCGGTCGCTGCGGCGCAAGGACCTGCCGGGCAGCTACGTTCCTAAAGACCGCGTGCGCGCCGCACGCTTTGGCGAGCGCGAGTTCGCGGACGACGGCGCCACCATCTTCGGCACGTTCTGCACCGGATGCCATGGCGGAGGCGGTGTGGGCCGCCGCTCACCGGGCATGCCGTCGTTCCCGGCGGTCGCCAACCCCGACTTGCTCTCGCGCGTCTCTGATGATTTCCTCACGCAGAACATCAGCCGTGGTCGTCCTGGCCGGCGGATGCCGGCGTGGGCAGAGATCACCGGCGGCCTGAAGCCGGAGGAGATCGCGAAACTGGTGGCTTACCTGCGCCAGATCGGCGCGGGCTACGAGCCCGACGGCAAACCGGCGCGCTGGGTCGACGGCGATCCGCAGCTGGGCAAGAAGCTGTTTGCTTCCACATGTTCCGGCTGCCATGGCGCCAACGGCCAAGGGAATGAAGGGCCTGCGCTCAACAACCAGGTTCTGCTCTCCACCGCAACCGACTCGTATTTCGTCAGGACCATCGGCCAGGGCCGTCGTGGAACAGACATGCTTGGATTTTCCGAGCCGCATCCGGCGCGGCCAACGTTGAGCGAAGCCGAGATTGAAAGCATTGTTGCTTTTCTGCGTACGTGGGAGAGGGGGAAGAAATGAAACACGAAATAGGACGCCGCGAATTCCTGCAGATGCTCAGCGCCGCGGGCTTGACCGCACTGGTCGGCTCCACTGCCGACGCGTGGGGCCTCGATGCGATCTCGAACCCGCTGGCCAGTTACCCTGATCGCGGATGGGAGCGCGCCTATCGCGACCTGTGGAAGTACGACTCCAAGTACACCTTCCTCTGTGCCCCCAATGACACGCACAACTGCATGATCAACGCTTACGTGCGCCAAGGGGTGATCACGCGCCTGGGGCCGACGATGAAATACGGCGAAGCCACCGATCTCAATGGGAACAAGACCACCCACCGTTGGGACCCGCGCATCTGCCAGAAAGGCCTGGCGCTGACAAGGCGCTTCTATGGCGACCGTCGCGTGAACGGCTGCATGGTGCGCAAGGGATTCAAGGAGTGGGTGGCCAAGGGCTTTCCGCGCCAGTCGAATGGCCTGCCGGAGCGCGAGTACTTCAATCGCGCGCGTGATGAATGGATCCGCGTGAGCCACGATGAAGGCGCAAAGATCGTTGCCGCGGCCATTAAGAACATTGCCGAAACTTACACTGGCGAAGAAGGCAAGCGGCGGCTCAAAGAGCAGCACTACGACGAAGCCACCATCGAAGCCACAAAAGGCGTGGGCACGCAGGTGCTGAAGTTCCGCGGCGGCATGCCTCTGCTCGGTATCACGCGCGTGTTCGGCATGTATCGCATGGCCAACTCGATGGCGCTGCTCGATAGCCACATTCGCAAAGTCGGCCCGGATCAGGCCATGGGCGCGCGCGGCTTTGATAACTACTCCTGGCACACAGACCTTCCGCCAGGACATCCGATGGTGACCGGACAGCAGACGGTTGAGTTTGATCTGAGCGCGGCCGAGCACTGTAAGACGCTGGTGGTCTGGGGCATGAACTGGATCACGACCAAGATGCCGGACAGCCACTGGCTCACCGAAGCCCGGCTGAAGGGCACCAAGGTCATCGTGATTGCCTGCGAATACTCCGCGACTGCCACGAAGGCAGACGACGTAGTGGTCGTGCGTCCCGGCACCACGCCGGCGCTGGCGCTGGGCTTCTGCAACGTGATCCTGCGCGAGAAGCTCTATGACCTGAACTACGTGAAGCAATGGACTGACCTGCCGGTGCTGGTGCGCATGGATACGTTGCAGAACCTGCGCGCCAAGGATGTCTTCCCCAACGACCAACTCGCCGAGCTGAAGCAGACCGTGGTCCTCAAGAAAGGTGAAAAGGAACCGCCCGCGTTGCAGCATAAAGAGCAGATCGTAGGCGAGGAGATGCGCGCCGCCTGGGGCGATTACGTTTGGTGGGACCGGAAAGCGAATGCGCCCAAAAAATTGACTCGCGATCACGTAGGCAAGTTCTCCAACGTTACTGACCCGCTGCTCGAAGGCTCGGTCGAGGTCACGCTGGTGGATGGGAAAAAAGTCCGCTGCCGTCCCGCGTTTGATCTGATCCAGGAATACGTCGCGCACTTTGATCCCAAGACTGTCGAAGAAATGACATGGGCGCCGGCTGCCGCTATTGAAGGTGTTGCGCGGCAGATCGCGAAAGAGCCGGGCACTACGCTGTTCGCGATCGGCATGGGCCCGAACCAATTCTTCAACAGCGACAACAAAGACCGCGACACCATGCTGCTGGCCGCGTTGACCGGCAACGTAGGCAAGATCGGCGGCAATATCGGATCGTACGCAGGCAACTACCGCACGGCGCTGTTCAACGGCTCGCCGCAATATATCAACGAGAACCCGTTTGACATCGAGCTCGATCCGGCCAAGCCGGCTCGGCCCAAGCAGTATTGGGTAGGCGAATCGGCGCACTACTACAACCACGAGGACCACCCGCTGCGGGTAGGGAAGCGGCTACTCACGGGCAAGACGCACATGCCATGCCCGACCAAGTCCCTGTGGTTCGCGAATGCCAATTCAATCCTGGGCAACGTGAAGTGGCACTTCAACACCGTGATCAATCACCTGCCGAAGATGGAGATGATCGCGGTGAACGAGTGGTGGTGGACGGCCTCTTGCGAGTGGGCGGACGTGGTCTTCGGCGTGGATAGCTGGGCGGAACTCAAGCATCCGGACATGACGGCTTCAGTCACCAACCCGTTCCTGCAGGTCTTTCCCCGTACCCCGATGAAGCGGATCTTCAACACCATGGGCGATATTGAAGTGCTGGCATTGGTGGCATCGAAGTTTGCCGACCTCACGGGCGATCAGCGCTTCAACGACTTGTGGAAGTTCGTGCGCGAAGGGCGCACGGACATTTATCTGCAGCGCATCCTGGATTTTTCCACCAACACCAAGGGCTACAAGATCGCCGAGCTTGAAGCCAAGGCGAAAGAGGGTATCCCGGCGATACTTAACAGCCGTACCAGCCCCAAGTCAGTGGGCTATGAGCAAGTCGCCGACTCGAGACCCTGGTACACCAAGACCGGCCGGCTGGAGTTCTACCGCGAAGAGCCGGAGTTTATCGAGGCCGGCGAGAACCTGCCGGTGCATCGCGAGCCGATCGACTCAACCTTCTACGAGCCGAATGTCATCATCGCGCCCAAACATGAAGCGTTGCGGCCCGCGCAGCCGGAAGATTACGGCGTCTCGCGTGCCGACCTCACCTGCGAGGTGCGCTGCGGGCGCAACGTAGTGCTGACCTGGGCAGAAGCCAAGCAGACCAAACATCCGCGCATGAAGGAAGGCTACAACTTTATCTTCCACACCCCCAAGTACCGCCACGGCACCCACACCACGCCGGTGGATATTGACGTGATCGCGCTGCTGTTCGGTCCCTTCGGCGATCTCTATCGCCACGATCGCCGCATGCCCTACGTGAATGAAGGTTACGTCGACATCAATCCCAGCGACGCTAAGGACCTGGGGGTTGAGGACGGTGATTACGTTTACATCGATCCCGATCCGGAAGACCGGCCGTTCCGCGGCTGGCAGAAGAACAAAGAAGGCATGGAGTTTGCCCGGCTGCTCTGTCGCGCCCGCTACTATCCGGGAACACCTCGCGGCATCACGCGCATGTGGCACAACGTTTACACGGCGACGCCTGGATCGGTGCAGGGCCACAAGGACCCCAAGGGTACGGGCCTGGCGAAAAATCCGCGCACGAACTACCAGGCGTTCTATCGCAGCGGCTCGCAA
>DASVFK010000194.1:0-2312 GCA_036380095.1 Candidatus Angelobacter sp.
GAGCAAGCTCCGCCTGCGGGGCGGATTCGTCTCTCTGGGCTGGTTCCGGCTGCGAAATCACTCCTTATTCCTTATCTCCAGCGCGCCGCCGGACGTCCCCTGATCATCGTCACCGCCACCAACCGGGCCGCGGAAGGCCTGTTGGCTGTGGTGCAGGCTTTCTGCGAGCTCACCGGCGCTTGCGACCCCGAGTCCGTGGTCAAGCTGCCCGCCTACGACGTGCTGCCGTTTGAAAACATGTCGCCGCATCCGGAGATCCAGGAAGAGCGCGCCACCACCCTGTGGAAGATCTCGACCGGTGCCGCTTCCATCGTGATCGTGCCCATGGAAGCCGCAGCCATGCGTTTGCGCACCGCGGAGCACTACTCGGGACTCGCGCGGATCATCCGCCGCACTGAAGCCGTTGATGTTGAAGAGCTGGTCTCTCACTTGAATACCGTCGGCTACACCGCGGTCGATGTTGTCGAGATGCCGGGACAGTACGCGGTCCGTGGCGGCCTCATTGACGCTTATCCTCCTGAAGCCGACCGTCCGCTGCGCATCGAGCTTTTTGGCGACGACGTGGAATCCATCCGCAAGTTCGATCCCGGCACGCAGCGCTCGGCCGCGCCGGTGGATGAAGTCGTCCTGCTGCCGCTTACGGAAACTCCGGTGCGCGAAGAGGTGCTTACGGAAGTCCACGCACGGCTCTCCGGCGCCCGCGTGCAAGGCACCACGGAAACCATGCGTGAAGCCCTGGCTGAAACCGGCGTGACCGTGTTTCCCGGTTGGGAGTATTACGCCAACGCCGGCGCGCCGGGCACGCTCTTTGATCTTCTGCCCAACGCCGTCGTCTTTGTTGACGAGCCTTCCGCCATCACCGCCGAGCAGGACCGCTGGTGGGAAAAAGTTCGCCAGCGCCACGAGCAGAGCCTGGTGGGCAAGCTGGCCACGCCGGAAGACATTTTTCTGCCGCCGGAACAATGGAACGCTCTCACCACCCAAAAGCCCGGCGGCGATCTGGAACAACTCGGCCTGCTGCGCATCGCCCAGGCAGAAAACGCGCTGGGACTCACGGAAACACCGCAAATCGGCGCCAGCCTGATCGAGTTCTCTTCCCAGCCCACCACGCGTTTTCACGGCTCCGTTCCCGGCATGGTGGAAGAGGTCCGCAAGCTCACCGCCGCGGGTCAGCGCGTGGTGTTTGCCGCGCCCAACACCGGCGAGATGGAACGCCTGGCCGATATCTTCACCGAATACCAGGTGCCGTTCCGTCTGGGCTCGCGCGTGCCTGCTCCGGGAAGCGAGACCTATCTCGACGAGACCGCCTACTTTTCCGGCGACCTCACCACCACAACCATCGTGCGGGTGCCGGTGCCGGACGGAGTCGCGCTGCCGGAGTCGCACCTGGTCATCTTCGGCGCGCGCGACCTGTTTGACGATTCGGAAATGGTGGTCAAGAGCCCGCTGCGGCAAAAGTCGAAGACCGCGGCCTTCATGTCCGACTTCCGCGATCTTGCCGTGGGCGACTTTGTGGTCCACGTGGAGCACGGCATCGGCATGTACCAGGGACTCAAGGAAATCCAGCAGGGCGAAGTCACCGGCGAATTCATGGTGCTGGAGTTTGCGGAATCGGCAAAGCTTTATGTCCCGCTCACCCGCCTGGACCTGATCCAGAAGTACCGCTCGAGTGAAGGCGCCAAGCCCGCGCTCAGCCACCTGGGTGGCACGGCGTGGGCGCGCACCAAGGCGCGGGTGAAGCGCGCCATGAAAGACATGGCGGACGAACTCTTGAAGCTCTACGCCGCGCGCAAAGCGGCCCAGGGACACGCGTTCCCCACGGACACACAGTGGCAGCGCGAGTTTGAAGACTCGTTTGAATTCAACGAAACGGACGACCAGATCACCGCCATCTCCGACGTGAAGCACGATATGGAATCCACGCTGCCCATGGACCGCCTGCTCTGCGGCGACGTGGGCTATGGCAAAACTGAAGTTGCCATGCGCGCAGCCTTCAAAGCCGTGCAGGATAACAAACAGGTCGCGGTGCTCGCGCCCACCACGGTGCTTGCCTTCCAGCACTTTGAGACCTTCAAGCGCCGCTTTGCCGCCTTCCCCATCAACATAGAAATGATGTCGCGCTTCCGCACCGCCAAGCAGCTCAAGGAGATCGCCGAGCGCGTGCAGCAGGGCAAAGTCGACATTCTGATCGGCACGCATCGCATTCTTTCCCAGGACGTCAAGTTCCAGGACCTGGGCCTGGTGGTCGTCGACGAAGAGCAGCGCTTCGGCGTGCGCCACAAAGAGCGGCTCAAGCACCTGCGCAAGGAAGT
>DASVFK010000195.1:0-34257 GCA_036380095.1 Candidatus Angelobacter sp.
GGCGCGGGCTGGCTGCTTTTCGCATCTTCAGCCTTGGCCAGGGGCAGGCGGTCCGGGTCAGGCTCCTGCACGCGCGCCATGCTCTCCGCCGCCTGAATGGCCCGCTTGAGACTCTCGTCGTCAAAGCGGTTGGTGGTGGCGCGGGCCGTTTTGCCGTCAAACGCCACGCGGATGGAAGCCACCTCGTTGAGTTCGGCCACGTTCTGGTGAATGGTGTTGTTGGCAAAGCGCGTCAAGGAGTAGTTCGTCGAAGAAAAAATAATCTCGAGTTCCGCCACAGAACTAAATTTCTTCACTTTGTCGAAGATTGATTGCGCTTGCCCTTGATCTAACATCTTGCTCGTCTCCGTGCCTCCGTGTCTCCGTGGTGGATTTAGTGCAGGGCTGATTACTAATTGCTAGCTGCTCCCCTTATACGCTGTCCCGATACTCACGTTCCTGAACCTGGCCGGCGCAGCGCCGTGGCCGGTGCCCATGGTTTGCATGGGCTGGCCTTTGCCGCAGTTGGGTGTGCCCCAGAGCGTCCACTGGTCGCGCGAACAGATCGCGTCCATGGAATTCCAGAACTCGGTGGTGATCCCGGAATACGACGGGTTCTTGAACATCCGGCCCAGCTTGCCGCCCTTAATCTCCCAGCCGATCTCGGTCCCGAACTGGAAGTTGTAGCGTTTGTCGTCAATCGACCAGGAGCGGTTGGTCTGCATGTAGATGCCATCATCGGTTTCAGAGACGAGCTGCTCAAACGTAAGCGGCTTCTCGCCCGGCAGAATGCTGATGTTGGTCATGCGGATCAGCGGGATTCGGTTCCAGCCTTCAGCTCGCATGGTGCCATTGGAACGCCGTTCGCCGATGAAAGACGCCGTCTCGCGTGAAGAGATGTATCCGGTGAAGAGGCCGTTGGTGATGATGGGCGTCGATTGCGCGGCCACGCCTTCGTCATCGTAAGCGAACGTTCCCAGGCCGGGACCGTGCTGCTCAGTGGCATCGGCGACAACGTTCACGATGTCACTGCCGTAGCGCAGAGTCCGCAGCTTGTCCAAGGTGAGGAAAGACGTGCCGGCGAAGTTGGCCTCCATGCCCAGCACTCGGTCCAGCTCAATGGGATGGCCGATGGATTCATGGATTTGCAAGCCAAGCTGCGATGAATCCAGCACCAGCGTGCCTTTGTCTTGCGGGCACTGGTCCGCCTTGTGCAGCGCCACGGCTTGTTCGCCGATGCGCCGGGCATTCTCCACCAGCTTGAGTTCTTCCATCAGCTCATAACCTTTGTTCTGGTATTGCCCGCCAAAAGAATTTGGATAGGAGCGTTTCTGGATCTCCGTGCCCTTAAACGAAAATGCGACAAAGCCGGCGCCCGTGATGTAGCGGGTCTGGTGGATCTCAGAGCCTTCACTGGAGAAGAACCACTGTTCATAGCGTCCGAAGTGAAGATTGCTTTCCGCCAGAGTGACCCCAGGAACGGCTAGCAACTCGGCATCAATCTTCATCAGCAGCTCGAGGTTCTGCTCAACTGAGGTGGTGAAAGGATCGATCCTGCAGGGTGTTGCCCATTCCACCTTCACCGCCGGCTCCGGCGCCAGCCGCACCGGTTGCTCCTTCACACGCGCTGAAGCCCGGGCAATCGCCACCGCCTGGGCCGCGGTATGCTCCACGGCTTCGCACCCAAGATCGTCCGTGGAAGCGAAACCCCAGGCATCGTTCACCAGCACGCGTACACCGACGCCCAGCGATTCTCCACTCGCCGCGTTGCCTACTTTGCCGTTCTTGGTGCCCAGCGCACGCTGGCGGTCATCGACAATGCGGACGTCGGCGTAGCCGGCACCGCGCTGTGTTGCCGTATTCAGGGCCCAATCAGCGATCTGTTTCATGCAAAAGTAGATCCAAGTGATCAATACTAAATGATGAGGTCTGATGGCAAGGCATTTTGGCCCTTGGCTTTTGGCTCTTGGCTCTTGGCTCTTGGCTGTTTGTACCTGGTATCTCGAAGCTGGTTGATTGGCAAATCGTGGTCCACGCTCTTCAGCAAAATCTGCAGTAGAGATTGGTTCCGGGCCCGGTCCGCCCTACACTAGGATGCGTGTCGCGGAAACCGGCTATCATCAAAGTCGTAAACCTTGAAGAAGGCATGCCCACGGTGGAACGTGCCCGGTTGCGCATGCAACACGAACTGGCAGTGGCGCGCAAGCAAGGCTGCCAGGCTGTGAAGATCATTCACGGTTACGGCTCCAGCGGGACTGGTGGGGCATTGCGGCTCGCGCTGCAAAAGGAGCTGCGCTTGGCTGCGCGTCAGGGCACAATCCGCGCGCTCATCCCCGGAGAAGAGTGGCGTGTCTCCGGCCAAGACGCATGGGACCTGCTGAAGAAGTATCCTGAATGGAAGCAGGATTCCGACTTGGGGCGGAACAATCAGGGCATCAGCATCGTGGTTCTTTAGCGTTTTGGCGCTAAGTGGCGCTTCCACCGTGCAAAACTTTGTCATATAAGAAAACTCTTTCACTTTTCACCCTACATTCAACAACTTAGTTACTGATGTCATCTTCCGTGAAATCCGGGGTCGTAATACTCTTGCCGCAATACAAGCCTACTTCCGGGCGTAAGAAAGAACGAGGGCAGTACCCATGACGGATGCAGTCGCAGCCAGCAAGATGACCGATGCCGCACTTCAACAAGCCAATCAGGCTTATCACAAACAGGTTTCTGACCAAATCACACGGGTCACGGGCGAACTTAGACGGATGGAAGACCTGCTCAGCGCCGGTCTGGTAGACCGGCGCGTTCTTACTGAGTTCCGCCACGCGGTCGACCGCGTACGTTCCACCGGATGGCAGGTGGAACGGTGGCTGAGCGGCGACGAGAGTTCTCTTTCCGTGATGCTGGTGGAAGACCGTATTCGCCTGGCCACACGAATGGTGGCGCAGCTCGCGTCGGAAGCCGCAATCGTCGACAAGGACTTTACCGGTCTCCGCGCTCTTAAGGACTCCATCACGAAACTGGAGCACGTCCTCGAAAATCTGTAGAATATCGGGATCGAGCAATCGATACTGGGTGCATACGCCTCGTCACCCGCAAGCGAGGTCCTTGCCCCGGTGCACGACGGGGCCGTCCGGTGCTAACCTTCCGGCGATCATCATCGTCTGTACTTCCAGGAGACGAATATGAACCGCCGGGGGAAGCTGGGACTCTCCGTCGTGCTTTTGTTTTCGTTGCTGGTTTTGCTTGCCATCGGCACGCGCACCTTCCCGCCGAAGCCCGGCGCCGTTGTGGCCACCGGAAGCCCCTGGGTGGCCCGCTTCTCTCACACCGCCACACTGCTCCCGAACAACAAAGTACTGATCGCCGGAGGAATGGAACGCAACGGCGTTTGGCTGGATTCTGCTGAAATCTATGATCCAGTCACGGAACGTTTCACTGCGGCAGGCAGAATGTCTGTGGCCCGCGCCGGCGCCACGGCCACGCTGCTGCCGAACGGAAAAGTGCTCGTCGCCGGCGGGAATGACGGTTCCGGGGCAAGTCTGGCGACAACCGAGATCTTCGATCCCGCAACCAACATCTTCACGCTGGGCCCTGCGATGATCACGCCGCGCGGCCACGCCAACGCTTTGCTGCTCAAGAACGGCAAGGTGTTGATCCTGGGCGGCAATCGGGCCGGCGACCACCAGCCCCTGGCCTCCGCCGAAATCTATGATCCGGCGACAGGCAGGTTCACTCCCACCGGAAGCATGGCTACCGCGCACACTTTGGGCGTCGCAGTACGGCTGGAAGACGGACGCGTGTTGGTGGCGGGCGGCGTCAGTCGCGGCTCATTTCCCGATCAAGTGGTGGGGGCCGCCGCGGAGATCTACGATCCGGTCACAGGGCGATTCACTCCTACCGGGAGTTTGAACACTGCGCGCCATAAAGTGGGCGCGGCGCTTTTGCGCAATGGCAAGGTCCTGGTTGCCGGCGGCTCCGATACCTATGGCTGGGGCGAAATATTTTCCAGCACCGAGATCTACGATCCCTCGACTGGCAGGTTCTCTCCCGGCCCGGAGATGAAATCGCGACGGTTCAAGCTGCCTGACGGCGTAGTGGAGTTGAAGGATGGCCGCGTGCTCATCGCCGGCGGGGCAGAACGGCCGGAGATTTACGACGTGGCAGCGCCCGTCCTGGCAACCGCCGCGGGAAGCCCGCTGGACGGCTTCTTCTTCTCGTCTGCCACAGCGCTGGCCGATGGCCGTGTCCTGCTCTTTGGCGGCTACGGAGCCAACCCCAGCGCGGGCGCGGTGAAGCGTGCCTGGATCTGGGAGCCGTAGCGTCCTTTACTTCGCTTCCAGCTTGTCGCCCGTTTTGTGTTCCGTGATCTGGAAACGCAGAAACTCCTGCACTGCCCTCACCGCTTCCGGGTCCTCGCTGCTGATCAACACGCGCCCGCCGCTCGCCACTTCCTCATACTTGTAGTGAATCTGGTCTTTCAGTTTGGTCATCACCAGCACCCCCGGCGGCGTCTGGTCATGGACGAACATGGGGATGTTGAAGTCGCCGGACTGGAAGGCGTGGCTGATGTGCTTCAGATGCATGCGGATTTGTTCGACGCTTGCTTTGTCATCCGCTGAATTGGCTGTCACCTGGATTGCGCCGCCGTCTTTGCTAAGCAGGAAATGGTGGGTGGTCTTGTCCTGGGCAAAACCCATGCCCTGATTGCCGCGATGTTCCATGTCATGATCGCGCTGCTGCGGCGCCTGGTCGTGCTGCTGCATGTGCTGCTCATGCATGGGACAATCTTTCATGTCGTTATGCCCGGGCTTATCGTGCTCCTGAGCAGCACCGGTCATGGTTGTCGCGAAGAATGCCAGCAATGGCAACAAAGTATTTTTCATTTTTTTCTGCCCTCTCTTTTTTGCAATTTTCGTTTCAGTCCCGGCGAGACCAGCGGCGAAATGGCTCGCACGCTCTCCGGGTGATGGGCGACAAAGATTTCCAGCAAGCCCGCACGCTCCCCCGGCGCGGTAGACTTGAGCCTCCGGCTCCAGGTCCGGATGGCCGCCTGTAACGACCGATGCAGGCGCTGCATTTCGACGATCTGCAACTCAAGCCGCTTCGCCTTCTCAACGGCCAGGGCATGCACGCGATGGCACGGCGCCAGGCCGCGGTCGCGCGTGGAGAAGATTTCCCGCAGCTCCTCCACGGTGAAGCCGATTCCCAGCGCCGCCCGCACCAGCCGCACTCGGGCCAGAGCCTGCGGCGGATAGTGGCGGTAGCCGTTTGCCGACCGCTGCGCCGGCGGCAACAGACCCTGGCGCTCGTAATGCCTGAGCGTATCGCGGCTCACGCCGGCCAACTCTGCCAGCTCGCCGGACCGGAGCGCGCTGCTTGCGGATTTCTTTGTCACTGAAGGCATTCTCCTCTGTGGAATATATTCCACGGTCAAGCATTTTTCGGCAGACGTTCACCGCGATAGCAATGAATTGAGGGCGCAAAGCGATCCACTACCATTTTTCGCAACCGGCCCCAGCATCACATGGTTGACCTTATAATGAGAATCTTAGCCGTATCAGCGATTTCCATTAGTAGAAAGGTGCTCTTTGCCGCTCGATTTTTTAGGAGAACTTCGTCGCACGCACATGTGCGGAGAGCTGCGCGTGGAAGACGCGGGGCAGCAGGTTGTGCTCATGGGCTGGGTCAATCGCCGCCGTGACCTGGGCAACGTGATCTTCATTGACGTGCGTGACCGCACCGGCCTGACCCAACTTGTCTTTGACAAGAGCGACAATCCCGCCTTGCACGCAAAGGCCAGCGATCTGCGCTCCGAGTACGTGATCGCCGCCATCGGCAGCGTGCGCAAGCGCGACGAGAAGACCCGCAACCGCAACATCCCCACCGGCGAGATTGAAGTGGTGGCCACGGAGCTCAAGCTGCTGAACGAATCCAAGGTGCCGCCGTTCCTGCCTTCCGATCCGGCGCTGGCCAACGAAGAAGTGCGCCTCAAGTACCGCTATCTCGACCTGCGGCGCGAGCCCATGCAGTACAACATCGAGCTGCGGCACAAGGTCGCGCTGGCGGTGCGCGATTATCTCTCCAGCCAGGGATTTTTCGAGATCGAGACGCCGTTCATGACGCGATCCACGCCGGAAGGCGCGCGCGATTACCTCGTCCCCAGCCGCGTCTATCCCGGTGAATTTTATGCGCTGCCGCAATCGCCCCAGTTGTTCAAGCAGATCCTGATGATCTCCGGCTTTGACAAGTATTTCCAGATCGTGCGCTGCTTCCGCGATGAAGACCTGCGCGCCGACCGCCAGCCGGAGTTCACGCAGATCGATCTGGAAATGACCTTCCCGCAGCAGGACCGCGTGTTTGAAGTAGTGGAAGGCTTTTTGAAGGCGGCATTCAAGGCCGCCGGGCACGAGTTGAAGACGCCGTTCCCGCACATGACGTACGACGAAGCCATCCGCGGCTACGGCATCGACAAGCCCGACCTGCGTTTGCCGAAATTAACCGACGTTCGCACGGCCTTCACCGCAGAACAGTTGCAATCGCTGCAACTCAACCCGGAGCTGCCGGTGGTAGCCATCCGCATTCCCAAAATCGGCGAGCTCTCGCGCAAAGAACGCGACGACAACCGTCCGCTGTTCGGCGAACGCAAAGACGCCCGCCTTATCGACGACATCAAGCGCCTGGAAAAATCTTTTCCTGAGGCCGTAGCCAAGCTGCGCCAGATGTCCGGCGCTGAAGCCAACGACCTTGTGGTCCTGGTGAGCGCACCCGCGAATTTGGAAAAAGCGGCAACGCGCGCCGACTACGCAGTCTTTACAGCCGCCGGAGCGCTTCGCGTGGAGCTGGCGCGCAAGTACGCCGAGCGTCACCTGGCGTTTCACAAAGGCGGCTTCCACTTTCTCTGGGTCACGGACTTCCCCATGTTCGAGTATGACGAAGCGGAGAAGCGCTGGAACCCGGCGCACCACCCCTTCACCTCGCCGCATGAGCGCGACATGGACAAGCTGGAATCCGATCCCGGCGCCGTGCGCGCGCTGGCTTATGACATCGTGCTCAACGGCACGGAGTTGGGCTCAGGCTCCATCCGTATCCATCGCCAGGACATCCAGAAAAAGATCTTCCACTCGCTGGGCATGAGTGACGAAGAGGCCAAAGCGCGTTTCGGCTTCTTCCTGGAGGCCCTCGAATACGGCACGCCTCCGCACGGCGGGATTGCGCTGGGCCTGGACCGCATCGTGATGATCCTGGCCGGCGCGGAAAGCCTGCGCGAAGTGATTCCCTTCCCCAAGACCGCGAAAGCCGTGGATCTGATGGTGGATGCACCCACGCCGGTCAGCGAAGCACAACTGAAGGAGTTGGGGATCAAGATCAGAGGCTAGTTTGTGGAACTGCGATCGGTGAGGATCATTGCGCTCGCCGTCCTTGGCCTGGCAGCAGCACTCCTGATTGAACAAATGCAGGTATATGTGCTCTCCGCAATGACGCTGGCCCCGCTGGCGCTGCCCACGTCTTCGTCACAGTCGATCAGGGTCTTGAGTATCAGCAGAATCTCACGGGAATGAAGATCGCTGTAATCATCATCCGCTCCCGATCAAACCGATTTGCCGACCTGCAGCCGCATGCAGCAGCGCATCGAAGCCTTCAGGTTGATCAAACCAGGACAGATTGTCAGGATTGGCGGTTGAGCCGGCACTCGGCCTAAGTCCCCTGCGGCTGCCCCACATCCTTCACCATACTCTTGGATCCTGCCCACAGCACCAGAGCCAGCAGCAGTGACAGTACTGGGATCACCAACATGGCCTTTTGCAAACCAACGGCCCTGAAGGCTTCCGTCACCTTCGCCGAGCCTGCAACCAGGGCGGCGCGATGGGCCATGAAATCGCTGAGCTTGCCGGTGATCACGGGACCAAAAGAGGCGCCGCCCAGGTACATGATCAGAAAATAGATCGACATAGCGAGTCCGCGCAGGGCCGGAGCCACAAACTGCTGCATGGAGGCATAGACCAGCCCGTAATACATATTGAGCGCGCCGTAGGCGAGAGCGAGGAGCACAATCGCAGGCAGCAGCGCTCCCAGTTGCTGCTGGACGCCGAAGTAAGACAGCGGCACGGCGACCAACGCGGCACCGGCGGCGATGAGCATGCGTCCATCTGGCCGGCGGCGGGCAATGCGATCGCCCCAGACGCCACCAAGTATGCCGCCAAGCAGTCCGCCTACCGCATAGATAACTCCCGTGGCGATGTTAGCTGGACCAACTTTCAGGTGATGAATGCGGCCCATGAACGCCGGCAGAAACGTCCCAACGGCATACAGGTTGAAGTTGACCAGAGCGCCGGAGAGGATGATCCACCAGAAGGTAGGAATACGCAGCACCTGTGAGATGGAACCTTGTGCCATGGGAGCGTGCGTCTCCGCGGCGCCGCGTTCAGGCTCGCGCAGCATGAGCACCACGGGCGCCAGCAGCAGCGCAGGGATGGCGGCCACGACCATCGCCCTGCGCCAGCCAAAAGCCTGCGCGATCGGGCCGCTGAAGAAGAAGCTCAGCGCTCCGCCCACGGGCACGCCCAACATGAACAAGGCCAGTGGACGCGAGCGCCGGCTGGGCGGAAAGAGATCGCCGATCCAGCTTGTGGCAGTGGGAGCGCATGCGGCTTCACCCACGGCCAATCCCAGGCGCGAGACCAACAGCATGGGAAAGCTGGTGGCCCAGGCGGCAAACGCCGTGAGCGCGCCCCACACCGTCACGCCGGCGGAGAGTAGCTTCTTGCGGCTTACGCGGTCGGCCATCCTCCCCAGCGGCAAGCCGATGATCGCATACAGAACGGTGAAGATGGTGCCGATCCATCCAATCTGCGTGTCCGTGAGCCCGAACTCCCGCCGCAGCGGCTCCGCCAGCGCGCCGCCCACGTGGCGATCGTAAAAGTTCATGATGTTGACCAAAACCAGCACGATCAACGAGCGCGTGGCAATTTGGGCGGAAGGAGTAAACGCAGGTTTGGTGGCCATGCGCGCACATACTATCAGAGAGGCGATCCCTGGGCGATGCGAAACCAAGTCACCAGGAAAATTCGTGCCGGCAGCATGTGCCGCCGGCACAATCCGGCAATTACTGGCGATTGGTCACTATTTGCGCGTGAACTGGAGGGTTTCAGTCTTGTCTTTGCCATCGCTGCTGAACGTCCACTGCTCGGAGAAATGATCTTTGTCGCGGATGGACAAGACCATCTTGTGCATGTGCGGAGCCGCGGGGCTGGCCAGATTGGTGGCGTCAAGGAAGTTGAAGGTGATGGTCTTACCATCCGCAGAGACCTCGGCCTGCATACGCGGCTGGTTTTTGGCCGCGCAGTAGTGAGTCAGCAACAAGCGGTTGTTGTCCAGGTGATACATGGTGACCATGGTTTCGTGCGGCATCTCTTCCATCATGGCGGAGCCGTCAGAGATTGGTTTCCAGGTAACCACTTGAGGTTGGCCGTCCGGACCCTTGGTTTCCCACGAGCCGGCCAGGCCTTTCAGTGACGCGTAACCGGCGGCCGCTTCTCCTGCGCACCAGGCCGGCAACGCCACGGCCAGCAGAACTGCCATTGCAATCAAAAGATGAGCTTTCATTTGCATCCTCCTGCGCGGACGTGCCGCGCGTTTTTGAAAATACGACTCCCTTACGAAACCCTACATCTTCGCGGCACGATCACGCTGCCTTGCGCTCCGCGTAGCCTTTGAGCCATGTAAGTATGCCGGGCCAGCCGCCGCTGTAGCTTGCCTTAGCCTGGGGTTGCTCGCGCAGTCCGCCATGGACCACCGTCAGCCGCGTGCCTGTGGCGATGGGCTGCAATTCCCAACGTACTGCGCTTTCTCCAGGAGCGAAACTGGCATTCCATGTGTAAGCCAGCAGCCGCGGAGGATCAACTTCCACGTACTCGCCGTGGACTTCGAATGCGTCACCGGTTTGTCCCGTGCCCCGGCTGCGCCACTTGCCTCCGGGGCGCAGGTCGATCTCCCATTGATCGGCCCGGTACTTGTCTCCTCCCCACCACTGGCCGAGCTGGTTCGGGTCCGTGATGGCGGCGAACACGGTCTCGGGTGAGGCGGCGATCTCTACCTCGCTATATATGGCGTCTGCGTCCGTGCGAATACTGGCTGCGGGTTGGCTTGCTTGTGCCATCGGCTTCAAGTCCTCACTTTCTCTATTAACTGGTTTTGCGTTTTTCTTTAGCCACTCTCTGCTCTGTGAAGTGCTTCAGAACCACCACCACTTTGGGCCATGCGGAACGCCCAGGCGACGGTCAAAATTTCGGCCTGCGCGCCTCCTGTGCTTCCACAAACTTTTTCAAACTGGCCAAGTTGAGTTGCCAGAACTTGCGATACTGCTCCAGCCAGCCGTCAATCTCGCGCAACGGCCGCGGGTTCAAGTGGTACATCCTCCTGCGGCCCACCTTTTCTTCGCGCACCAGGTTGGCCGCGCGCAACACGCGCAGGTGCTTGGAGACCGCCGGACGCGAAACCGTGAAGCGGCTGGCGATATCGCCTGCAGGCAAGCTGCCGCGCCGAAGCAGATCGAGCACTGCCCGGCGGGTGGGGTCGGAAACGGCATGAAAAGCATCGGCTCCGGAATATGTAACCGTTTGGTATCCCATTACAACTGTAACCATACGGTTACGCATTGGAGTTTGTCAAGTCGAAATTTGAACAATTTCCAGCTTTGAATCGAAGAATCGTGCAGTGACCGGTGAGGAGTCGTTATTGGAGTGGCGTTGCTGGGCCGAACTTTCCCGGAACACATCTTCCCTCGATCCAGGCATTCAGCGCATGCTTCAGCTCGTCCTGATTGCAACAGTGCTCAAGGATGCGGCCATCGGCACTAATGGGTGAGACATTGAATCCGTCTTCAATATCTTCCCAGTAGATGACATCGTTCCCCCTTCGGGCAACCACCACAACAGATTCCATGTTCCCGTACCGTTCGAGAGGGGCAAGGAACGGCTCAACCGCATACCTGTTCCATGTCGCGATTTGCTCAGGATCGCAATCACGCAGATCTTCTGCGACAATCGCCTTCACATCTTCTATGTTTGCGGGGCGCCACGCCATCCGTTTTCCTCGTGCTTGACCTGCTTTTCTCTGTGCCTCTGTGTCTCCGTGGTGGACTGTCACAAATGTTTTCGGTTGGTGAACTCCACCAGCGCCGCCAATTTGGCCTTGGCAGCGCCGGAATCGATGGATTGCGCCGCCAGAGGCATGGCTTCTTTCAGCGAATCAGCTTTGCCTGCGGCCACCAGCGCGGCTGCAGCGTTCATGAGCACGATGTCGCGGCGAGGAGACTTTTCGCCTTCCAGGATCTTCCAGATGATCTCGGCATTCTGCTTCACGTCGCCGCCCATGATCGCGCTCAACGGCGCGAGCTTGAAACCGAACTGCTCGGGCGTGACTTCATAGGCGCGCACCCACTCGCCGCGGACTTCGCCGATCCTGGTGGGGCCGCTGATGGAGATTTCATCCAAGCCGTCAAGGCCGTGCACCACCAGAGCGCGATTCAGGCCAAGCATCTTAAGCGCCGTGGCCAGCTTTTCCACCAGGTCCGCCGAGTAAACGCCAACCACTTGCGCGGAAGCCCGCGCCGGATTGGTGAGCGGGCCCAGCAGGTTAAACACGCTGCGCAGAGGACGCAGCTCGCGTCGCGCCGGCTGCACGTATTTCGTCGCCGTGTGCATGGCCGGCGCAAACATGAAAGCGATGCCGACTTCTCGCAGGCAATCGGCGATGCGCCCCGTAGGAATCGTGATGTTCACGCCCAGGGCTTCCATCACGTCCGCCGAGCCGCACTTCGACGTGATGCCGCGATTGCCGTGCTTGGCCACGCGCACGCCCGCGCCCGCGATCGTGAGAGCGCTGGCGGTGGAGATGTTGAAGGTGTCGCTGGCGTCGCCACCGGTGCCGCAGGTATCCACCAGCGCATCGCGGTCCGTGCCGCTAACATCGAGTATGCCGTTGTTGTTGTCGCTAATGGGCTGCGCCGCCTCGCGCATGGCTTCAGCAAAGCCCACGATCTCCTCCACCGTCTCGCCTTTCATGTGCAGGGCCACCAGCAGAGCGGCGATCTGCGCATCCGTACACTTGCCGGAGAGAATTTCAGACATGACTGCGCGCGCCTCTTCCCGGCTGAGCGAGGCGCGATGGTGCGCGATTTTGTGCAGCGATTCAGTGAGCATGGCTGAAAGCTAAACTACAGCGTACCGTTACAGTCTGGATTTGCCAATGCTTTCTTCAACAACGGCAAAGTGCAACATTCTGCCTCTGCCGCTCTTTGTCGCTTGGGGCTGCCGCGATGCCATCCTAGAATCCTGGCCAGTACGGAGAAAATGTGTGGCACGTTTGGCGATCTTTTCGGTCCTTATCCTTATAGTTTTTTCCACCTGTTCCGAATCCGCATTTGCGCAAGAGGAACTGACACACCGCGGCGAAGTCTATGCTCTGGCATCTGGTGTGGCCAGCGACGCCTTTCCCCGTGAGCAGCCCCAACACCAGCGAACCGCCGGAGGATTTCGACTGGGCGGCGTTTGGAAGCCAACTTCATCTTTTGGGTTGGTCTCCGATTTTGGCCGCTACGCCGCCTCCAACAGCACAAACAGTTTTAGTTTCACCACCATCCAGTTCGGGGCACGGCTCTACGGCCACGAAACTCTTCGCACCTCCGGATTTCTTCACATGATGGGGGGCGCAAACAGGTTCGCATTAGCGAACAAAGCCGGAGAATCCGCACACTGGCACCCCATGTGGGAGTTCGGGGCCGGTTTCGATATCCGGCTCCGTGGAGGCTTTGTCTTCCGCGCCGCAGAAGCTGACTTGCTGTTGAGCGGCAGCAATTCCCAGGGACCGCTCGGCGGCAGGATTTCGTCAGGTTTTGCCTACAGGTTTGGCCGACAGTAAATCGCGTGCTCCTTGTCCTGCCGCCAAGCGCCTAACCATCTCTCGCACGCCACCACGGAAGGAGCTTCGACTGTCACTTCTCCGCCAGGTATTTTCTAGCTTCGGCAAGCTCCGGCCGCTGCGCATCGGCATGGCTGCACAAGGCGAGGAACTTCCCGTAGTACGTGCGGGCTTTTCCCCGGTCCCCAGAGAGTTGCGCGGCTTTGGCGGCGCCGTAAAATCCGCGGTAGCGATTGCGCGCCGACTGCAAAGAAGCCTCATATTCCTTCAGGGCAAGCGAGGGCTCATGCCCTGCGAGCAGCATGTCGCCCAGCAGTTCGCGCATGGGCCACAGGCGATTCTCCATGGCCACATGCTTCTCACTTCCGTCCTCAAGGTCTGCCGCTGCACGCATCAGCTTGAAGGCAGCGTCTTTTTTGCCATCGCTGAACATCACCCATGCAGTCGCCGCGTTCTTTTGGATCTCCACCTGCTGCGCCCAGTAGTCGTCTTTGGACTTTAGCAGACTGTCCTTGATCTGCTGCAATTGCTCAATGTCTTTTTGCGCCGCCTTGAGATCGCCGCTGCGTGCCGAGCCCATGGCACGAGTGAAGTAGGTGATGGAATCGGCCACCGGAGTAGAGTGCAGCGGCTGCAGCGCGGCGGCCTCGCTCCAGGCTCCCCTTTCAATGGCGTAACGCGCCGGAATCGCCGCCACCGCCGTATAACCCGCCAAGACCGCCCCGGTCGGATTGACGGCGGTCTGGGCTGTGAGCAGCTCCGCACTCCGTTCCACTCCCCGTTTCGCCTCCACGTCTTGCGCCAGTTGAAGATGGGCATACACCATGAAATCCAAGGCATGCGTATAGCCATTGGAGACAGACAGGGCCGCCTGGTTGGACTTGATGGAGTCCTGCCACATCCCCAGCATGGAGTAAACGTGTGAAGGCATATGCAGGGCGTGGGGAGCCGACGGCGCCACGTCGCCATAGGCGCGCGCCGCAGCCAGGCCGCGGTCCGCCAGCGCAGGAAAGTCGTAACTGTGAATCAGATAGTGGAGCACGCCGGGATGCTCCGGATTGGCCGCCAACACTTTTTCAAGGATCGCTCCGGCCTTAAGTTGCCGGGTGAACTTGGGGTCGGCGGGAAGGACGGTGACAGCCTCATTGATCGCCAGAGCATAGAAGACGGCAGCTTCAGAATCCTCGGGATAATGAAGGTACAGTTGTTCCATCGCCTTTTCGTAGGCCAGAACGCGCGTGCCGTAATCGAGCTTGTCCGCGTCCTTGTAATAGGTCTCAATCGCTGAGATGTAGTCCTGCTCCCGCTGGGTCTTGGCGCCGGCAAGCCTGGCCTTGATCGCAGCCTCCAATCCATCTTTGAGAATCTGCGGACCAGGTGCGCCAACCAGCGGATTTCCGCGCCGGCTTACGGCCATACCCCAATAAGCCATGGCGCAGCCGGGGTCGCTCTTGGTAATTTCTGCGAATGCATTGAAGCCCTGCGGATACCAGAAACTGTGCAGCATGGCCACGGCGCGATCGAATTGCGGCTGAGTGGCCTGCAGGCAGGACACGGCAAAGTGGACCTTTCCCAGCTTTTCAGCGTCTCCGGTTTGTTCTTGAGCAGTGAGCAACGACGCGAAACAAAGAATCGCCACGATTAGGACCAAGATCCTCCGCTTCATGAGCGCACCTCGACGTGCGATTATAGCTCTCCGTTTTCCGGGATCGGCGTTCAAAAAGTCCGCAATCTTCAGCGACTGGTAACGGCCGGGGAATCCGCACACCGGCACGCCAGGTGGGGGTTCGGCGGAGGAGGCTTGTCCTTCCGCGCAGGAGTAGCTGACTTGCTGTTGAGCGGCAACAATTCACAGGGACCGCTCGGCGGCAGGCTTTCGCCAGGTTTGGCCGGCAGTAAATCGAACGCTGCTTCCCGGCGAGTCTACAAAAGCGCCGGTGCCCTGCGCGCCGTTGCTGATCCGCGCGTCCTCTTATAAAATCACTAGTTTGCTTCCAGCATCCGGACGCCCAAGCAGAATCCAATCATGAAAATCCACGAGTACCAGGCAAAGACAATTCTGGCGAAGTATGGCGTGGCCATCCCGCGCGGCGAGATGGCGTTGACGCGTCCGGAAGCGGAAAAAGCCGCACACCGTCTGTTGGAAGAAGGCGCCAAGGGCGTGGTGGTAAAGGCCCAGATTCACGCCGGAGGGCGCGGCAAGGGCGGCGGCGTAAAAGTAGCCAAGAACTTGGACGAGGCCAAGCAATGGGCGGATAAGATTCTGGGCATGAAGCTGGTCACGCACCAGACCGGCCCGGAAGGCAAAATCGTTCAGCGGTTGCTGATCGAGGAAACGCTTCCCATTGAGCGTGAACTTTACCTCGGCATTGTGGTGGACCGGGCGACGGCGCGGCCTGTGTTCATGGCTTCGGCGGCCGGTGGCATGGAGATTGAAGAGGTCGCGGCCAAAGATCCGAAAGCCATCCTGAAAGAGGCCATCGATCCAACAATCGGCTTCCAGCCGTTCCACGCACGCAAGCTGGCGTTTGGCCTGGGCCTGAAGCCGGAACAGATTAATGAAGCGGTGCGCTTTATGACCGGACTCTATCGCGCTTTCGTCGAGACGGATGCATCGCTCATGGAAATTAATCCGTTTATCACTACGACAGACGGCCGTCTGTTTGCCTTGGACGCCAAGATCAACTTTGACGATAACGCGCTCTTCCGCCACAAAGACCTGAAAGAGCTGCGCGACATCAACGAAGAAGACCCGCTGGAAGTTGAGGCTTCAAAGTATTCGCTGAATTACATCAAGCTGGACGGCAACATCGCCTGCATGGTGAACGGCGCCGGCCTGGCCATGGCGACCATGGACATCATCAAGTATGCCGGCGGCTCTCCGGCAAACTTCCTGGACGTGGGCGGCGGCGCCAACGCGGAGCAGATCCGGCACGCGTTTGAAATCCTGCTCAGCGACAAGAACGTGAAAGCCATCCTGATTAACATCTTCGGCGGCATCCTGCGGGTGGACATGCTGGCCAATGGCGTGGTGGAAGCGGCGCGGGCTACCAACTTGAAGCTGCCGCTGGTGCTGCGGCTGGAAGGCACCAACGTGGAGCAGGGGCGCGAAATCCTGAAGAACTCGGGGCTTAATTTCCAGGTGGCGCAGACTATGAAAGACGCGGCGGAAAAAGTGGTCGCCGCGGCGGGGCGAAACTGATGGCAGTCTTGGTTGACAAATCCACGCGGCTCATCGTGCAGGGCCTCACTGGCCGCGAAGGCACCTTCCACGCCAAGGGCGCACAGGATTACGGCACCAAAGTTGTCGGCGGCGTCACTCCCGGCAAAGGCGGCAGCACGCATGAAGGCTGGCCGGTCTTCAACACCGTGCAGGAGGCCAAGGAGCAGACCGGCGCCAACGCCACGGTGATCTTTGTTCCGCCACCGTTCGCCGCTGACGCCATCATGGAAGCCGCGGACGCCGAGATACCGCTGATCGTCTGCATCACGGAAGGCATTCCCGTGCTGGACATGGTGCGTGCCTGGGAATACCTCAAGCTCAAGGGCAAATCGCGGCTGATCGGGCCTAATTGTCCCGGCATCATCTCGCCCGGCAAGTGCAAGATCGGTATCATGCCCGGCCACATCCATAAAGAAGGCAATATCGGGATTGTCTCGCGCTCGGGCACGCTGACTTATGAAGCCGTCTTCCAGCTCACGCAACGCGGCGTGGGACAATCGACGGCGATCGGCATTGGCGGCGATCCCATCATCGGCACCAACTTTATCGACGCGCTCAATTTATTCAACAACGATCCCGAGACCGAAGCGGTGATCATGATCGGCGAGATCGGTGGTAATGCCGAAGAAAACGCCGCGGCTTACGTGAAGCAACACATGAAGAAGCCGGTGGCAGCGTTCATAGCCGGTCAAACAGCGCCGCCCGGACGACGTATGGGCCACGCCGGCGCCATCATCTCCGGCGGGCATGGCACCGCGGCGGAGAAGATTCGTTCGCTGGAAGCAGCCGGCATCGCCGTGGCCAAGTCGCCTGCGGCGATCGCGCAGACGCTGCTGGAGCGCATCGGGGCAAAAGCTTAGATCAAGAGAAATTCAGGAGATATTTACCAGGAATGCAAACACTGCAACGCACTTTTTCCATCATCAAGCCGGACGCGGTAGCCAAAGGCGCCGCCGCTGACATCCTCAACATGATCCATGAGAACGGATTCCGGATCATCGGCATGAAGATGCTGTCCATCACCAAGCAGCAGGCGGAAGGCTTTTATGCCGTGCATGCCAGCCGGCCCTTCTTTGATTCGCTCACCACCTTCATGTCCAGTGGCCCCATCGTGGTGCTGGCCCTGGAGAAGAACAATGCCATCGCCGACCTGCGCAAACTGATGGGCGCAACCAACCCGGCCAACGCCGAGCCCGGCACGGTCCGCAAAAAATGGGCGGAGAGCATCGAGCGCAACGCCATCCACGGTTCGGATGCCGACGATACGGCGCGCTTTGAGCTGAGTTACTTCTTCGCCGGTTACGAACTGGCGAAGTAGCCGCCGCCCGTTTTCACCGCAAAGGAGGCAATGAGCGCAAAGAAAGCCGGTGCCAGTAACTCTGGAGCAGGCGCTTCTCGAGGCTGAGGTCTTAACTCTTTGTCAGTCCGAGCCCTGGGCGAGGAATCTGCTCTTGGCCAAAAGTGAGCGGCGGATGCAAATATCATTCCGCCGCTCTGGTCTTTATTTCTCTGTTTCCATTTCAAATCTAGCCTCCCGCAACAACTGCGTGTTCTTCTTGACTGCCGCTTCCAGTATTGCCGCCTGTTCTTTCGCCAGCTTCCAATCACCCTTTTCCGCTGCTTCCGTCAGGCCAGGCAGTTCAAGGTGGGCGTAGGTATAGCGCGCGGCGTAAAGAAGATGCTTGAACCAGGGACGCCCCGGGATGCCTTCTGGCGTGAGCCAATTGGATTCCACCTGCATCAGGCGGGCATTGAGCTTGCGCGCCTGTTCCGCAGAAAGCGTCCCAGCAGTCAGTTGCGCGGAAACCGCGGCGTTCAGCTCACTCCCGGCCTTCTCAAATTCTCCGATGCTCGCATACAGCGAGGCCAGGTCCACGTTGGGCTGGACTTTGCTGTTCTTGTCCAGATCGTCCACAAACTTGCGGACGTGAGCGCCGTAAGACGCAAAATCCAAGGGCAGCACGTCAGCATTCGCCAAGCGCAGCGCCAGCATGCCCCACAAGCGGGTGATAATCAGGTGATATTCGAATCCGGGATCGCCAAAGTGCTCCACCCAGAAATGATCGTCATACATGGAGTGATAGACGCCATACTTTCCATCGAACTCCAGGCCTACCGTGGGACGTCCCAGATGATTGAGGAAAACCGTGTGATCAGAGCCGGAGCCGATGCGCGTGTTCACCAGCTCTTGGTCGCTCAGCGGCTTCTCGGATTTTTCTTCCTGCTGCCGTGTCTGTTTCCACTTTTCGTAGAGAGTTTCTCCTGAGGGAATCCGCAGCGTGTGCGTGGCTTCGACGATCATCGGCGCCAGCGAGGCAACAGCATCCGCATGAAAGTCGGCAAACTCGTTGCCGGTGCCGCGATTGCCCGGCCCGGAAGCCGATGAATCGACGTTGAGATACGCCACAAGTTTCTTCTTGAGCTCGTCACGGAACTGCTCGCCCCACTCCGTGGAGCCGGTAAGCGCGTACTCTTCGCCATCCCAACTGCAGATCACCAGGGTGCGCCGCGGACGCCAGCCTTTTTTCTTCAACTCGCCAAGCGCGCGAGAAAGCTCCATCATCGAGGCCGTTCCGCTGGAAGGATCGATCCCGCCGAACACCCATGCGTCGCGATGGTTGCCCATGAGCACCCACTCATCGGGCAGCTCGCTGCCGCGGATGCGCGCTTCCACCACGGTGTAAGGCTTGATGCTCAAGTCCATGTCCACTTTCACGTGCGCCTTCACGCCACCACTAAACCGGTACTTGATGGGCAACGCGCCTTGCCATTCTTTTGGGGCTTCGGCGCCGGTCATGTTTTCGAGAAGCGGCTTGGCGTCATGCCAAGAGAGCGGCAAGGCAATGATCTTGGGCAGAGAGCGTGCTTCTTCCGGCTTGATGCGTTTGGCGCCCGGAAGAGAAGCCCATCCCGGCGTGGTGGGATCGCCCGGCACGATGAAGTCATAAGTAATCGCTCCGCGCTGAATGTGGCTTTCCGGTCCCCACGGACCGTCAGGAAAAACTTTGCCTTTGGTGAAGCCGTCTTCGGCGGGATCGGAATAGACGAGCATGGCCGCGGCGCCTTCACGCTCAGCAGTAAGCGCCTTGAAGCCGCGATAGCTGTAGGGATTGGAGTATCGCACCAGCACGATCTTGCCCTTCACGTCGATGCCGTTCTTGCGCAGCAATTCGTAATCTTCAGGATTGCCGCTGTGCGCGTACACCACTTCTGCCGTAACATCGCCCGAAGCCGAATAACCCAGGTAAGCAGCAGGAACACGCGGATTGCTGGTGCTTACGTCCACTTCATACGGGTCTTCGCGCAGGCTGGCCTTGTATTTCACCGGCGCCACCATTTCCAGTGAAACCTGGCGCGGAGCAGAATGCAACACGTCATACTTGCGCAGCACAACGTCTTCCCAGCCCTGTTGTTTCCACTGCGCGGCAATGTAGTCGGCCAGTTCGTTGTTGCGCGCGGAGGCGGCGGGGTGCGGCTCCTGGGTAAAGTAGCGATGCCATTTGCGCGTCTGCTCCGCGGTGGGAATGCGCTGAAAATCCTGTTCGAGCTTCCACTCGCGCGCGGCTGAAGCAGCCGTGAAACCAAGAATGCTCTGGTTGCCGGCATGGGTGTTCTCTTGCGGAACCGCCGCCGGCAGGGCGCCGACAAGCGCCATAGCGATCATCAAGCTGAAAGCTTTCCCGATCGAGCTTTGTCTCATGACGTCTCCCGGAGATGCAGAAATCGTGATTCTGATACGAGCTTGCTCAGCAGCCAAAAACGTTCTTGAGGGCGGCGGCCAGTGCGCGGCCGATCAACGTGCATTCTTCGCGCGAAATAACAAACGGCGGCGCCAGCAGGATGTGGTCACCCTGGTGGCCGTCCACGCATCCCTGCGTGGGATACGTGAGCGCGCCCTGCTCCATGGCTGCCTGGCGGACCTTCTCGCAAACGTTTTCTTCGCGCGGAAAGGGCGCGCGCGAAGCTTTGTCTTTCACGAACTCCACTCCGGCCAGCAGGCCCATGCCGCGAACGTCGTCTACGTGGGGATGAGACCGCAGCGGCTCCAGCGCGGTAAACAGTTCCCTCCCGGCTTCCGCCACGCGCGCGAATAGCTTTTTCTCTTCCAGGACATCGAGCACCGCGTTGCCGGCGGCCATGGACACCGGGTGCGCTTGATACGTAAATCCATGCTGAAAAGCGCCCGAGCCTTGCGCGAACGCCTCCGCCACGCGCGGACCCACGATCACCGCTCCCAGGGGCGCGTAGCCGCTGGCCACGCCTTTACCCAGGGTAATGATGTCCGGCTCCACGTTCCAATGATCAACGCCGAACTTCTTGCCGGTGCGTCCCATGCCGGTCATCACTTCATCGGCGATCAGCAATATGCCATACCTGCGGCAGATCTCGGCGATGCGCTGCACATAGCCTTCTGGCGGAACGGCCGCACCCAGGGTGGCGCCAACGATCGGCTCAAAAATGAACGCCGCCACGGATTTGCCATCCGGACCACTCAGCAGCGTTTCGAGTTGGTTCGCGCAGGCGAGCTCGCATGCGGGAAACGTCAAGTTGAGTTCGCAGCGCGCGCAGAAGCATGGGGCAAGGTGTCCCCACTCCGGCAACAGGGGCTGGTAAGGCGCGCGGCGCGCCACGTTGCCGCTCACCGCCATGGCGCCAAGCGTGCTGCCGTGATAACTCTGCTTTCGCGAAATCACCCGGAAGCGCCCAGGGTCTCCCCGCTCAAGATAGAACTGCCGGGCCAGCTTGATGGCCGTTTCGGTGGCCTCGGAGCCACCGGAGGTAAAGTAAACACGCCCGCTTTGCATACCCTTGGGCGCCAGCGCCAGCAGACGCTCAGCCAGCTCCTCAGCAAGCGACGTATGAAATTGTGAGGTGTGGGCAAAGGCAAGCCGGCCCGCCTGTTCTGCCATTGCTTTGCCAACGGACTCGACTCCGTGGCCGATGGTCACCACGGCGGCCTGCCCGGCGGCATCCAGGTATTTCCTACCATTGGCAGTCCAGATCCAGCACCCTTCTCCGCCTACGGCACCAGGATAGTCCTTGTGAAAACTTCGCGGGAAGAGAGATGAGTGTGGAGGCATGGGACTGCAGGTGCCGATTCTACCAGAGCCGGCGGCTGACAAATCATTGCCATTCAACTGCGGTCTATTCCTGGCGCAACGCCGTCACCGGATCCACGCGCAAGGCCCGACGCGCCGGCAGATAGGATGCCAGCAGCGCAGTCAAACCCACGATCACCGCGACGGCTATGTACGTCAGCGGATCCATGGGCTTGACGCCATAAAGCAGGCCGGCGATGAAACGCGACAAGCCCAGCGCGCCCAACAGCCCGATGGCGATGCCGGCGAGAATCGGGCGCATTCCCTGGCCTATGATGAGGGCAAGAACGCTGCGAGGGCCTGCGCCCAAAGCCACGCGCAAACCGATCTCCGCTGTGCGCCCCGCCACCGCGTAGGCCAGCACCCCATACACGCCGATCATCGCCAGCAGCAGCGCCACCGCGGCAAAGATCGTCAGCAGCAGCATGTTGAAGCGCCTGGGTGCAACTGACTTGGCCACAACTTGATCCAGGGTCTGCACATCCGCCATGGGAAGGCTGGGATCAACTTCTTTCAGTATGGAACGCAGAGCAGGCACCACGCTCGTCGCGGTGCCCGCACTGTGCACGACGAATTCGGTGGGATGCGGGCCATAACCGTAAGCGGAAAGATAAACCGTGAGCGTGGGATTGGAGTCCAGGCCGCGTTCGCGCTGGTTTCCCACAACCCCGATCACCTCGGCCGGAAAATCGCTCTGCCCTTTCCACAGCAGGGCCTGCTGCCCCACGGGGTCTTCGCCGGGCCACAGCCGGTCCGCCAGACGCTGGCTGATGATGATGCGCCAGGGTTTCCCAATCAGATCGTGCTCATTGAAAGTTCTGCCGCGAAGAACGGGAATACCCATGGTACGGAAATAGTCGCGGCTGATGACCCGCCAATCTGCCCAGGGAAAATTTCCGCTTCCGGGATTGGGATTCTTGGCAGAGACGATTCCCATTCCCGGGTTCCAGCCCAAAATCGGCCGCGAATTGGTTGTGGCCACTGACAGGACACCGGGAACAGAAGTGGCGCGGGCGATGAAGCGCGCGGCAATGTCATCCACACGTTCCGGCTTGTACGAATCAGGCATGTTCACTGTAGCCACCAGTCTGTGCTCAGTCTGAAATCCCCGGTCCACGCGCAACAGGCGATCAAAGCTGCGCAGGAGCAGGCCGGCGCCTACCAGCAGCATCAAAGAAAGGGCTATCTCCGCGGTCACCAGCGCGGCCCGCCAACGGCGTTGCCCGCGGCCCCCCATCTGGCTGCGCTCGCCTTCGCGAAGGCTTGCGACGATGTTCTTGTAAGGCGCTTGCAACGCCGGCACCAGACCGGAAAGGCTGCCCGTGGTTAGCGCTGTGGCCAGCGTAAATGCCAGCACCCAGGGGTTGATGCTGATCTGATCGATGCGTGGGATATCGCTGGGAGACGCCGCCTGGATGGCCGAAATGGCCAGCATAGCCAGGAACACACCGAAGAGCGCACCGCTCAAGCCAAGAACCAGCGATTCTGTCAGGATCATCCGGACGATCCGCGCCCGGGTTGCGCCCAGGGCCACGCGGGCAGCGATCTCTCGAGTCCGTCCGGTAGCTTTGGCCAGGAGAAGGTTGGCCAGGTTCATGCACGCAATCACCAGCAGAAAACCCACTGCACCCATCAGTACCCACAGCTTGGTGCGAAGGTCTCTGCCGGCCAGCCATTCACTGGACGGCTGCAGGGTTATTCCCATGCCCGCATCGTCCTTCGGATACTGTTCCGCCAGGCCTTTGCAGATGGGTTGCAGGTCCGCGAGGGCGGCTTGCTTGCTCACGCCTTTGCGCAACCTTCCGATCACAGCAAATTCAAAGCTGCCGTGATCGGCCTTGGCATCCTGTACCAGAGGTATGAAGAGGTCCGCGGCATCGAGCCACGGTTCTCCCGGGGGCAGCACGCCAACTATCTCGAAAACCTTGTCATTCAGCCGGACAGTTTTCCCTATCACGTGAGGATCGGCGCCAAAATGCGATCTCCAGAACTTGTTTCGTAGAAGCAAAACCTGGTTCTGGTGGCCGGGTTGGTCTTCTACAGGAAGGAAGTCACGCCCCAGCACAGGCTTGGTCCCCAGAACGCGGAAAAAGCCTGCCGAAATCATTCCCGCCGCCGTCTGCTCAGGATCGCCGGCGCCGGTCATGTTCACCGTGAGGTCGTGATAGGCCGCCACCTCTTCAAACGACCGGTTGCGCGCGCGCACGTCCCAGAAGTTTCCCTCGGTGAAGGAGACTCGGTCCCAGTGGTTCTGCAGACGGGTTTCCCACAACTGGACCAGGCGCTCCGGCTCCGGAAACGGCAGCGGCTGCAGCAACACCGAGTAGAAGACGCTGAAGATCGCCGTAGTAGCGCCGATGCCTACAGCCAGCATCACCATGGCCAGCAAGGTAAAAGCGGGGCTTTTTTTCATGGCGCGCACGGCCTGGCGGACTTCAAGAAGCAGAGAATTCATTCGTGCATCCCCCAACTGGCGATCAAAAGCTAAGACGGGTCTCTATTTGCTTTGGACAGAGTTCTTCCCGCGCGGGTTAGTGGCATTTCGCTTGCCAGCCGCATGGCTGCATAAGCATTTGACAACAAAGAGGAATCGAAATGGCAGGAGGCCGAAGGCCGCGGGTTGATGTTCGCCAGCGAAATTGTGCTGTTCGAAAATGAACAGCCGTGGCAAATCCGGCTATTCCACTATCGTGAACAGCCCCCTGGTCCGCGATTCCATGATCGGGTCCAGGCCGCCGTGCACGTACTGCTTGAAATACGGCGCGTCGCGGTGCGCCTGGAGTGCCGCTTCGTCTTTGTAGACTTCGTAGAAAAAGAACCGGCGAGGCTCTTCCTTGGACTGATGTCCCACGTACTGCACGCAGCCCGGCTCTTTTCGCGAGTTTTCCTGCATGATGCGGATCAATTCCAGGCACCGCGCTTCCGCGCCCGGCTTCACCAGCATGTCGACCTTCAGCACGATCACTTCGCCCTCGCAATCTTTCCGCCGGTGGCATCAAGGATTTCCGCGGCGAAGTCAGGCATGAAAATGGTCTGGTCGCGGTCTGCGCCGGTGGATACCATGCCGATGGCCGCGCCGGTTTCTTTTTCAATGAAGCGCAAATACTCCTGGGCCTTGCGTGGAAGTTTGCTGAACTCGGTGATGGCTTCGGTGGACTGGTTCCAGCCCGGCATCTTGGCATACACGCACTCCACCTGATCGAAGCCGGTGGCCAGGGCAGGCACGGAATCGGTCTTTTTGCCGCTGACCTTATAGCTGACGCAAACCGGGATTTCGTCCAGCTCGTCCAGCACATCCAGCTTGGTGATCACCCACCAGTTCACGCCGTTGATCATCTGCGCGTAGCGGAGCAGGGGCAGATCGATCCAGCCGCAGCGGCGGGGGCGTCCGGTCACGGCGCCGTACTCGTTGCCGCGGGCGCGAAGCTGATTGGCGATCGCGCCCTCAACTTCAGTGGGAAAAGGACCGCCGCCCACGCGCGTGCAATAGGCCTTGGTGATGCCAAGAACCGTATCGATCGCGTTGGGCGGAACCCCGGTGCCGATCACCGCGCCTCCCGCGCTCGCACTGGATGAAGTCACAAAGGGATACGTGCCGTGGTCGATATCCAGCATGGTGGCCTGCGCCCCTTCAAACATCACTCGCTCGCCCGCGGCCAGCGCCTGGTTGAGAAGCAGCGCGGTATCGGTCACGAACGGAGCGATCTGCTCGGCTGCCTGCGCGTATTCGGCATACATGCTGTCGGCATCGAGAGGCTCAGAGTTGAACAAGGCGTGTGCAATCATGTTCTTTTCGCGGCAGGCGTTTTCGATCGTGGTCTTGAGCAGATTGCGGTCCAGTAGGTCGGCCACGCGCAGGCCGCGGCGTCCCATCTTGTCTTCATACGCCGGACCAATGCCACGCGACGTGGTGCCGATCTTCACCCGCCCGGGAGCGTTCTCGGCGCCCATTTCGATCATGCGATGGTAGGGCAGGATCACATGCGCGCGGTTGGAGACGAACAGGTTGCCGTCCACCGCCACGCCCGCCTCTCGCAGCATTTTGATTTCCTTGAGCAGCGCCATCGGGTCCAGGACCACGCCGTTGCCGATGATGGAACGGCATCCCTTGCGCAGCACGCCGCAGGGCACAAGCTGCAGCACGAACTTCTTGCCGTTGATAATGACGGTATGGCCGGCGTTGTGGCCGCCGGCGTAGCGGGCCACGATGGAAAAGTTGTGGGAGAGCACGTCCACGATCTTGCCTTTGCCCTCATCGCCCCACTGGGCGCCCACGATCACTGCGGTTTTGCCACGCTTCACGCTATGCACACTCCTCGCCCGTGTTTGCGTTTCTCGAAATTAGGATAGTTCCGGGAAAACTCAGGACAGGAAAGTTGGTGTTACCAATAGATTTTAGCAGAGAGCCGACGTTGTTGGCAGCAGACCCTTGCCGGTGGCGATTCAAGTCCACCTTCCCGTGCGCAGGCAACACTTGTTAACGATCAGCTCGCCTGGCGCTTGAATTCCCCGCCCATGACCGGGCTGAAAAGGATATCCCGGAACTCCACCTTCAAGCCGTTCAAACGCAACAGAGTGCCGATCTGCGCCCAATGGCGGATCTCATGCAGCAGGGTGTGGACAACGATCTTCCTGGGTGTGGCCTTCAGAGAACTGTTCATCAGGCTGAACTCCACTGGCGCATCCCAATGCCGGGCAGGAAAGGTTTTCACGAATTCCTTCAAGTCCTCACGGCTTTGCCGGCCAAAAAGAAACAGCGCGTCCACGTTGCTGTTTGAAACCGAAGAGGTGTCAGTCAAAGGACGGTTTGAAAGCCTCTCTACATATCGTTTTTCGGCGGAAAAAATGTGCCGCACCACGTCACCGGCGGTTTGAAACCGACCGTCGCCGTGCGGTCCCACGCTAATGGTTAGAACGCTGTTCCCCTGCTGGTGAAACAAGTCGTACCACTTGCCACGGTCCCAGTCGGTGTATTCGATCAGTTCGCCCAGGTTTACACTAATTGACATTCTTCCTCCGCTCAACGCAAGAAACCTCTTTTTCGCCGCGCAGTTCCTGAAATTACAAACAGTTTTCTATTGCCATTATTCCATATTGAAAACAGCAAAGAGCATCCAATGGAGCGTAGCGCTAGAGGGATTGCTTGCGCACCCGCACCGATTTACCCTGATGTTCTGATGCTTGCCTTTAAGTTGGGCTGGTTTGCAGGCGTGAGCGCGTTAGAACTAGCTGCCGTTTGATGTAGCAATTTGCAAGCGAGAGCCTGCAAGCGAATTCCTGGGCGAAGGACCTCAGCGATGCTTCCTTTTAAGCTCGTTTACACTGACGATTATTACTTGCCTATCGGGGCCCACGTCTTCCCCGCGGAGAAGTACCGGCTCATCCACAAGCGTCTGCTGGAAAGCGGCTTGGCTGAGTCTTCTGATTTCATTACTCCGCAGCCGGCCGCCGACGAGGACATTCTGCTGGTACACACGCGGGAATACGTGACCAAGCTGAAGACCGGCACACTCTCGCCCATGGAAGAACTGCAGATGGAGGTTCCTTATTCACCGGAGTTGGTGAAAGCATTCTGGCTTGCGGCGGGCGGGTCAATTTTGGCAGCCGACCTTGCGCTGCGGTCAGGCATGGCGATCAACATCGGCGGAGGGTTCCATCACGCCTTTCCCGATCATGGCGAGGGGTTCTGCGTGGTGCATGATGTGGCGGTGGCCATCAAGCGCATGCACCAGGAGGGCAAGCTCACGCGCGCCATGACCGTGGACGTGGATGTCCACAACGGCAACGGCACGGCAGCGATCTTTCCGCCCCGGAATGTCACCGGCGGCAAGCTGCCCAGCGCAGGCGGAATTCGTCACGATCTCCGCCGGTCGGGCAGCGATCTGGAGATGCTCGGCGCAAGCGGCGGCGAGCTTGAAGTCTTCACCATCTCGCTGCACCAGGCGCATAATTATCCTGCGTACAAACCACCGTCTTCCATTGACGTGCACTTGCCCGATGCCACCAACGACGAAGAATATCTGGGCTGGCTTGATCAATCGCTAAGTTCTGCCTTCCGCCACTTCACGCCTGAGCTGCTGTGCTACATCGCGGGCGCCGACCCTTATAAGGAAGACCAGCTCGGCGGCCTCGCGCTGACCATCGAAGGCCTCAAGAAGCGCGATGAATTGGTGTTCAAGGTGGCAAAGTCAAAGAACCTGCCGGTCATGGTGACGTTTGCCGGCGGCTATGCGCGCCGCGTGGAAGACACCATCACCATCCACTGCAACACGGTGATTGCGGCGAAAGAAACCTTTGCAGCTGTCGTTGGGGCCTAGAGAGAGTTTATCCAACAAAATGCAAATTCAGCTCATCCGTCACGCCACCCTGCTCATCGAATACGCCGACATGCGCCTGCTGGTGGATCCCATGCTGAGCGAGGCGGGAGCCATGTCGCCGATTCAAAATTCACCACAGCCGCGCGACAATCCGCTGGTGCCGCTTCCCTGCCCGGTAGAGCAGGTGCTGGACGGCGTGCAAGCCGTGCTGGTCACACACACTCATCGCGACCACTGGGATGACACGGCCATCCAGCTTGTCCCCAAAGACCTGCCGCTGTTCTGCCAACCGGAAGATCTGCCGAAGATGGAAGCCACGCATTTTGTGAGCGCGGCGCCGGTCCACGATGTGCGCCACTGGAGCAAGATCGCCATCACCCGTACCGGCGGCCAGCACGGCACGGGCGAGATCGGCAGGGCCATGGCGCCGGTGTGCGGCTACATCTTGCAGAATGATCACGAGCCCACACTCTACATCGCGGGTGATACCATCTGGTGCAAAGAAATTGCTGACGCCATCAGGCACTTCCAGCCAGGCGTGATCGTGGTGAACGCCGGAGGAGCAAGGTTTCTTGAGGGTGATCCCATCACCATGACGCCCAAAGACGTGATTCACGTCTGCCACGCCGCGCCGAAAGCAAAAGTGATCGCCGTACACATGGAGGCCATCAACCATTGCCTGGTGACGCGCGCCGAACTGGAAAGACACGCCCACAATGCCGGCGTGCGGGTACAGATACCCGGAGACGGCGCTCTCGCTCAGGTTTGAATCACGCCGTCTTCTTCACCTTCGAGGGGTCCACCGCCGCAACTAACGGCATGTCCACCAGGTGCTCACTCAGGAACCATACCTGAAGTTCATTGGTGCGCAGGACGTCGCTGACCACAAGGTCGTTGGTGCCGTCATCGCCCAGCTTTTCTGCGCGCTCGGCCAGCTTGCGGCACGTCCCGATAATCACGTGGTGCGCGTCCAGCAGGCGCGAAAGTTGTACCGGGACCTCTTCCCGGCCGCGCGGCGGGCGGTCAATCCGTGTGGTTTCGGCCACGTCATGGGCCATGGCCAGGCTGATGCCGCCCAGCAACTGTATGCGCTCGGCAATGCCATCCACCAGCTCAGATTGCTCTTCATAGTGCTTGTCGAAGAGAAGATGGAGTTGGTAAAAAGTTGGGCCGGAAACCTGCCAATGCGATTTCTTGTAGAGGTCGCGCAGTGTGATGGTGTCCGCCAGCACCTGGTTCAGTTGCTCCGTCATTTCCAGACGGACGGGCTCCTCCAGGTCCAACGGAAGCAGGTGGTTGACGGTGCCATAGGCCTGGATTTCGGCGGCCCATTGATGGAGCCGCGGTTGAGCGCTGACCTTGGGGCGCGGAAGACGGGTGACTTCCCGGGGGTTCTCTTTTCTCGGCATAAGTTTTCTCCTCGCCGAGATAAGATGCAGGACCGGCCTAGCGCGTCATCGGCAGCTCGTCCATGAGTTCATCCACGTAACACCACGTCCAGGTCTCCCCGGGCTCAATGGAGCGGACCATGGGATGTTTGCTGCGGTGGAAGTGTTTAGTAGCGTGCTTGTTCTTGGAGGAATCACAGCAGCCCACGTGGCCGCATTCCATGCACAGGCGGAGATGGACCCATGTATCGCCGAGTTTGATGCACTCCTCGCACACATGAGTGTCCGTGGTAAGAAACTTCATGTGGCCGGGAGTTTCGTGTGCGCACGGTTTGGCCATGTTGATCTCCCTTATGCCGCGCCGGCAGCGGGCTCCGGAGGCGCTTCCAGTGACGCACGGTCCCACTTGCCGGTGTCGGCACCCGCTTCGTACGTGCTCTCGAGAAACTCCAGAAGCGTGGCACTGGGCGATTTCGCCGTGCGCACGTCTTCATACATCAGCAGGTATTCGCCCACGCTGGAATCATAGAAGGCTTTCTGCGGACGCAACGTCTGTTTCTCAAATCCCGGCGGCTGCGGTGCGGCATAGCAATAGAAAGCAGCGTCTTTCACGCCGCCTCCGCCGGGCCACCAGCCGGCGCTGATCACTTCATGCGAATACGCTTCTTTCATGATCTTGCGCAGCACGGGATCGGCGTCCTGGCGCTCCGGCGCACGCTGCCCGGAAAAACGCGTGACGGCGAGGTCAAAGCTTCCCCAAAAGAAATGCACCGGGCTGGACTTGCCGATAAAACGCGAGCGAAAGACCTTGAAGACCTCGTCCACGGAAACCAGCACGCGCCACAAGCGCTGGGCGTATTGGGGATCGTAGGAAGCATGCGCCTTATCCTGATCAAAGGCGATGGGATCGGGAATCTCCACCGGCATCTTCCAGATCTCCACGTCGATATCCAGCGAGCGTAACGTGGACATGAACTCGGCATAGAAATCGGCCACCGAGCGGGGCCGGAGCAGGACCACCTTGGTCTGGGGATCGCTGGAGCGGACCACCAGCCGGTGTTCGATGAAGTCAAACTCCATCTCGAAGACCCGCTTGCCGTAGGGAATCACCCCGGTGGTGAGGCCGCGCGCTGTGACATAAAAGGCAACGTTCCACCAGTGGTTTACCTTGGGCGTGAGCGCCAGGCGGACCTTGCCCACGATCTGTGTCCACATGTGCAGCGTAGCCAGGGTGTCTTTCCAGGAATCGAGCGGCAGGGCGGGCCAGCACTCAGAGAGGTCGGATACAGCGGTGGTGCGGAGATCGGTCATAGGCTGCTCCCAGGTTGCCAGTATATAGATGCAGGTAGAGCAGAACAAAGCCGCTTGCTAGCGCCGCGCGCCAGTATTCTGGCAAGCTGGAGACATGAATCGTCCGGCATCACTCGATAGTCCGGACCTGCTTCTGCAGCGCGCCAATTCCAGTGACCACGAGCATCGCCGCGCCAGCCAACAAGAATGTCCATCGAACGTTCCAGGCGATCAAGAATCCAGCGGCGGCAAGCGATAAGGGAAACAATCCGAACCCGGCCAACATGAGCACGCTCAGCACGCGGCCACGTATAGCGGGATCGACCCTCTGCTGGATCCAAGCGGCGATGTTCACATTGGCCAGCCCGGCGCTTGCCGCCATCAGCAGCAATAATCCGGCGATTAGCCAAAGATGGTGCGGCAAGGCGATGGAGCCAAGGCACAAGCTGATCACCACACAGGCGCAGAGAAGCAGCACGCCGGGGCGCCGAACGCGCCACAGGCCCGCCGCCAGAGAGCCGATCAGGCTGCCTCCGGCAAGGGCAGAGACTAGAATCGCATAGGAGGTTGGGGAACCGAATCTGGTCTTGGCCAGGTACGGCAGGCCCACGCCCATGGGACCGGTGATGCAAAAATTCAACATCGCGGCCAGCAGCATGAGCGAAAGCAGAGGTACGTCCTGGCGAATGGAGGCGATGCCTTCAAGAATCGCCTTTCCCATCGGTGGCCGCTTGACCGGAGCCTGCGGCGCCGGCGGGTCAGGCAGCCGCCAGAGCGCCGCAATGATGAAGAGGAAACTGACGGCATCCAGGAAGAACGCCCACGCCAATCCCAGCGCCTTGATCACCAAGGCGGCAGGCGCAGGCCCGGCGATCGTCGTCAACTGCGCCGTGGTCTGGAAAATGGAGTTTGCCGCAACAAGCTGTTCGCGCTTCACCAGCGACGGCAGGAATGAGGAAGCTGCCGGCAGGGAGAACGCGTCGGCAACGCCGAACGCGAATCCCAACAGGTAAAGCTCCCACATGTGCAGCGCGCGATACCAGAGCAGAATCCCGATCGCGGCGACGAAGAAGGTGCGGGCCGACGCGGTATTCATCATGATTCTTCGCGGGGAAACTCGGTCCGTTACCACACCGCCAATCAGCATGAGCACGGAGCGGGGAATGGCCGCAGCCATCAGGACGGTTCCAACCGCGACAGCCGACCCCGTGAGTTGCAGCACCACCCAGGGCAGGGCTACCAAATAGAACTGGTCGCCGAGCAGAGATATGGCCGCACCGGCCCAAAACATGCGAAAGTTGCGCTCGCGCAACGGGTGCGGGCTTCCAGGGGATGAAGACGGGCTTGCGGCCATGAAGAATCTCCTCAAAATTTAGTGGAGAACAAATCCGACAAAGTGGCGGTCGCAGACAAAACTAAGCTTCCGCTCCTTAGCCGGCACGTGGTTCGCGGGCAGCGCGAACGGCGCGAGTTCAGCCGCAGGCTGCTCATCCTTGATTGGTTGGGAAGCGACGTCATGGTTGCTGTCCGCAAGAGAGGTTTGTTCTCGCACACGACGCAGCCATTCGGCTACTCCGGCCCAGGGCTGCTCGGCCGCAACCGGAAGCGGGTTACCCCACCCCCAGAACCATGTTCGGTTCCGCGTTCGCAAATGTTTGGTTTCCCGAGTTGGTTGATCGCCATTCCTCATGGGGCCTCCTTGCAACGGCCTTAGCCATTCGTTCAATGTAAATGTGAATTTACATTTACATTTGTCCTTATGTCAAGTACAATTTCCTGAGAGGCAGAAGAGCAGGCATGGCGAAGAAGAAGACGCTGGAACCGCAGCAGGAGCGCAGCCGCGAGTCGCTGCAGAAGCTTTTGCGGGCGGCAATAGAGGTCCTGGGGCAGCATGGTGTGGAAGGAACTACCATTCCCCGTATCGCCCATCATGCAGGACTTACTCCAGGATCGGTTTACCGCCGCTTTCACGACAAGGAAGCCTTGTTGGAAACCGCGATCCTGGGCCTGCTGGAACGCCAGGACCAAGCCTCCCGCGGCATGACACCGGAGATGGCGCGAGAGATTCCCCTGCGCGTGTTTGCCGACCAGATCATCAACAGCATGGTGGTCGGCTATCGCGCCCGCGCGCCTTTACTGCGGGCCATGCGCCAGTTCGTGCGCGGACGGCAGCGCTCGCCCTCCTGGAAGAAGAAGGCTTCACGGCTGGAAATCCAGACCTTCGAACGGCTGGTGGACCTATTCCTCACTCACCGCGACAGGATCAAGCACCCTGATCCGCGGAAGGCCATCTCCATGGGCTTGATGATGGTCGTGGGCACCGTCTTCGAGATTGTTGTGGCCCACGACGATTTGAAGGCCTGGAACCACCTTCTCCCTGTAAAGGACGATCAGGCGCTTAAACGCGAACTCGTGCGGGCTTTTCTGAGCTACCTGGGCGTGGTAGAGCAGTCTGGAGAGGCTGGTAAAATAGAGTCAGAACAGATGGCCGCCATGAAGCGCTGGCGCGAAAGAACTTCTCAAAATGTTTGAAAATCTTCAGGAAAAATTACAACGGGCATTCAAGAACCTGCGCGGGCAGGGCACGCTCACAGCTGAAAATATCCAGGAAGCGCTGAAAGAGATCCGCATGGCGCTCTTGGAGGCCGACGTCAACTTTAAAGTCGTCAAGACATTCATCGACCAGGTGGCGGAAAAAGCCGTGGGCCAGGAAGTGATGACGGCCCTTTCGCCGGCGCAGCAAGTCATCAAGATTGTCCACGACGAACTGGTCACGATCCTGGGCAAGGACACGGCCAAGCTGAAATTCGCCTCGCAGCCGCCGACCGTCATCCTGATGGCCGGCCTCCAGGGTTCGGGCAAGACCACCACCTCAGGAAAGCTGGCCGCCTGGCTCAAGAAGGGCGGCAACCGGCCCATGCTCGTTTCCGTGGACGTATACCGTCCGGCTGCACGGCAGCAGTTGAAAGTTGTGGCCGAAGCCATCAAGGCGCATCTGTACGAAGGCAAAGTGGACGAGGCCAACTCCGCTACGGTGGAGCGCCTGGCCAAAGAGGCGCGCAAAGAGGCCATGAATTCGGGCTGCAACTTCCTGATCGTGGACACCGCGGGCCGCCTGCACATTGATGACGAGCTGATGGCGGAGATGCAATCGCTCAAGAAGCTGCTCAACCCGCAGGAGATCCTGTTCATCGCCGACGCCATGACCGGCCAGGACGCGGTGCGCTCGGCGGAAGAGTTCCACAAGAAGCTCTCCATCACCGGCGTGATCCTCACCAAAATGGATGGCGATGCCCGCGGCGGCGCTGCGCTCTCCATCCGCAACGTCACTGGCCAGCCGATCAAGTTCATCGGCATCGGCGAAAAATATGACGCGCTGGAGCCATTCCACCCTGACCGCATTGTGGGCCGCATTCTCGGCATGGGCGACGTGATGACCCTGATCGAGAAGGCGCAGGAAAAGATCGACCAGAAGAAAGCGACGGAGTTCGCCAGCAAAGCGCTGGCCGGCGATGGTTTTTCTCTCGAAGACTTTCGCGACCAGCTTCGCCAGGTGAAAAAGCTGGGCTCGCTGCAGAGCGTGATCAAGATGCTGCCCAGTATCGGCCCGTTCGCGGGAATGCAGAAAGCGGCGGACCACGTGGACGACAAGCAGCTCAACCGCGTGGAAGCCATCATCAATTCCATGACGGACTATGAGCGCAACCACCATGAGGTGATCAACGGCAGCCGGCGCAAGAGGATCGCCCGCGGATCAGGCACCAGCGTGCAGGAAGTGAACCAGCTCCTGCGCCAGTACGCCCAGATGCGCAAGATGTTCAAGGACATGGGCAAGGCCAGCTTTGGAAGAAAGATGGCGGGGATGAGATTTCCAGGAATGTAGGAGCATGTTCACCGCGGAGGCGCAGAGGCGCGGAGAAAACCAAAAACAAGATCGGGATTTGGCTTTACTCGTACTTTTTCGCTGCCGATTAAACTGACTCAGGCCATCTGGCGTGGGTTTCAGTTTTCCTCCGCGTCTCAGCGCCTCCGCGTTAAAAATAAGGGTT
>DASVFK010000196.1:0-26625 GCA_036380095.1 Candidatus Angelobacter sp.
ACTTGCAGCAGCAGCAATGGGCCATGCACCAACAGCGCCAGCAGCAATATCCAGCTCAAGGGAATGGGCCGACTGAACGCAGGGACCGCCCGGGCGGCTGCGAGGGATGGGGAACTCATGCCAGGGACCTCCGCGCTTGCATCGAGTAAACGTCGGCCAGAAAACCAGCAGCAGTTTTGCTTCAGCAGAAGTTCGATTCCCAAACGTCCGCAAAGTTTGCCTTGCGGCACGGGGATTCTCCCCGGCCGGAGAGCAGGAATCCTCTGGCGGGAATTCCGCATCTCGATTCACCATGAGATGAGAGCTGCTGCTCCTGTTGCGCAGCAAGCTAGAGCCGCGTCTTCAGGGGAGCCACGGGAATAGCGGCCATCTCTCTATGTTGCGAACTGGTGGTCCCGTGAAAAAAAAGTTTCTGAGTCTGGCACTTTTCTGTTCCCTGTTTCCGGCCAGCTACAGCACAGCGCAGACGTTTGAAATCGGCGGCCCGCAGCCGCAGGCGCAAAAACCGCAGAAAGGCAAAAAGACTCCGCAAGCCGGACGCAAAGGCGGGGCTCAGCCTTCCGCGGGCTCCACCTGCGCGGCCCGCCAGGCCAGCGGATGGGGCGGAAGCATCGAGTCCGGGCGTTATGCGCGCGCCGCTGAAACCGCGCTGAAAAATGGCGACTACGCTTCCGCCGCCAACTACGCGCAACATCTCACGGAGATCGCTCCCAGCGATGCGTGCAACTGGTTCCTTCTGGGATACACGGCGCGTCTGGCCGGCAAGTCCGATCTCTCGCTCAAGTCTTATGACCGCGGCCTCTCCATGCAGCCCAACTCGGTGGAAGGTCTCTCAGGAAAAGCCCAGACCTATATCCGCATGGGCCAGGCGGAGGAGGCCAAGAAGATCCTGCTGCAAGTGATTGCCGCGAACCCGCGTCGCGCGGTGGACCTGGCGATTGCAGGCGAACTCTTCATGCAGTCCGGGGACTACGCTCGCGCAACCAACCTTCTGGAGCGATCGGAAGGTATTCAACCGGCTTCGCACACCGAGCTGATGCTGGCGCGGACGTACATGAAGAGCCGGCAGCCCGTGAAGGCCAAGGCGATGCTGGACCGCGCCATGAAGCGCGGGCCCAAGAGCGTGGACGTATTTCGCGCTGTGGCCGGTTACTATCGCGAAGCCCACGATTACAAGGCGGCCATCGCGGCCCTGAACCAGGCGCCGCGCAAAACCACAGACGTGATGTCCGAGCTGGGTTTCACCTTCAGTCTGGCGGGCATGAAGAAAGAAGCCGCCGACGCCTACGAGAAAGCCGCTGCCATGGCGCCGAACTCCATTGGCGTGCAGCTCTCCGCCGCGCAGTCGCAATTGCGGGTGGGCAATCTGGACAAGACCCGCACCTATCTGGCGCGCAGTGCGCAGCTCGATTCCACTTACTACCGCCTCCATGCCATCCGCGGCGATCTGGCCATGGCGGAGCGGCAGGACAACGACGCTGTGCGCGAGTACCTGGCAGCGCTGGCCGCATTGCCGCAGGCCCCGGCGGAAGGCGCGCTCTACCAGGCGCAGCTTCGCCTGCAACTGATTGACGCTTACCGCAACCTGCAGGACGAGGCTGCTATCAACCAGCAGCTTGCCCTGGCGCAGCAGGAGCTGGCGCGCGTCCAGGTGGAGGAAGGGCAGCGTGTGGAGTATCTGCGCTTGAGCGCGGCTTTCAAGAGCATTGGCGGTGACTTTGCCGGCGCTGAAACGGACTTGAAGCAGGCCATGGCGCTTGACCCGAACAATGACAACGTCATTCTTCAGTACGGTAGCGTGCTGTGGAAGACGGACCGGCTCGAGGAAGCACAGCGCGTGTATGCCGGGCTCTTGCAGCGTGATCCCACCAATCGCAGCGCGCTCGAGGCCCTCGGCTTCCTCGCGCGCGATATGGGAGACGACAAGGCCGCGGAGAACTACTTCACGCGCATGGCCGCTGCCTACCCGAGCGACTACGTGCCCTATATGGCATTGGGCGATCTCTACACCGCGACGAGAGATTTCCCCAAGGCCCAGGCCAGTTATGAGAAGGCGCACGCGCTGGCGCCGGCGAATACGCAGATCATCGCTTCGGGCTCGAACGCTGCCATTGAAGCGCATCAAATTGACCTGGCCGGAAAATGGATCGCCATGGCCACCGGGACCATGAAAAACGATCCCCGCATCATGCGCGAGACGGAACGCTATCTCTTTTTCAAGGGCCGTTATGCTGAATCGGCGCGTGTGGGCGAACAGGCCATCCGCAAGCTGCCGCACGATCGCGATGCCGCCGTCTATCTGGCTTACGATCTCTACAACCTGGGCCGGTATGACGACGTTCTCGCGCTGGTGGGCCGCTATGAGCCGCTGATGCCCAAAGAACCGAACTTCCCATTGCTGGCCGGACACGTGCATCGCCAGAACCAGCTTTTACAGCAGGCCATTGACGATTTCACCCGCGCTCTCGAGATCGATCCCAAAATGGCGGAAGCGCTGGTCAATCGCGGCTACGTGCACAATGACATGCAGGATGCCCGCAGCGCCATCCAGGATGATTTTGTGCCCGCGCTCAAGCTGCAGCCCAACAATGCCATCGCCCGGCTCGGCCTTGCATTTTCATATTTGCAATTGCACCGCTCCCGCGAGTCGCTGCAGGAGATTGCCCTGGCGCAAAAGCAGCTGGGCGATATCGGCGCCATCCATCTGGCCATGGCCACGGCGTATCGCCAGATGCGGCGGCTCGACCAGGCGGAAAAGGAATATCGCCTGGCGCTCAAGTTCTCGCCGGACGACGTGAAGCTGCACATGGCGCTGGCGGATACGCTCTATCACGCGCGCCGCTATAACCAGGCCATCCAGGAGTGGAAGAACGCTCTGGCGCTTTCTCCGGGCGAGCCGGTGATCCTGGCCAGCCTGGCCGCGGCGTACGCCAAGCTGCACCAGGCCACAGAGACGTTCCAGTACGTGCAGGCTGCGGAAAAAGAAGGCGGCGACCAATCGGCCGTGCTGCTGGCCACCGGCGAAGCGCTGCTCGACCTGGGTGACCGCGAAGCCGCCATGGACCGTTTCACTCGCGCCCTCTCCGCCCCGGACGCCAATCGCGTCGACGTGCGCCTGGAGGTGGCCAAACTTTTCATCCATGAAGGCAAATTTGACGATGCCAAACAGCAAGTGGCGTTGGCTTTCGCCGAATCGCGCATCGGTGAAGCTTCACCTATCACCACGGACAATCTGGTGGAGGCCGGCAACATCTTTCTCGCCATGCACGACTTTGACCTGGCTGAGCGCTATTTCACCAAGGCCAAAGCCATGGGTGCGTCGGACGACACCGTGGCCATCGGTCTGGCCAATACTTACATCGCGGAAGGTAAAGACCGCCAGGCGGAAGCCAGCCTGCAGGTGCTCGGCAATCCTGCCGATTTTCGCAGCAACTACGACTACCAGCTTGCCTGGGCCAATATCTATAGCCAGCGCCATGACATTCCGCGAGCAGTCACCGCGTTTGCCCAGGCCAACCAGGTGGGTGCGGACGATCCCACGGCGCATCGTGGCATGATGCAGACCGCGGGACAAGCCGGCACGGAGATCCATCCCAACCTCACTCTGCGCAGCGATTTTGACACCCACGCAATTTTCAATGACGCCACGCTGTTCGAGATGGCAAGCCAGTTGATCGGCGGGCCGCAGCGCCCTTACTGGGAACAGCAAACGGACCTGTACGCCGGCGTCCGCTACAACCACACGGGATGGCCGCCGATCGCGGGGCTGATGGGCGTGAGCAATTTCCGCGGCGCGTTTGCCGTGCCCAACCAACTGTTCGTCATCAACCGGAACACCTTCGATACCGTCTTCAACGCGGGTATAACGCCCATGCTTCGCCTGGGAAATGCCAGGTTTGTCGTGACACCGGGGCTTCAGTTCACCATCCGCCGTGACACGCTCACGCCTGTGCAAATGAACCAGAACCTATTTCGTGAGTACGTTTACGTGAGCAGTTCTCCCCTGTTCCAGTGGCTGCAGATCCAGGGCAGCGGCATCCATGAGTCCGGGCCTTTCACCGAACAGAACCTCAGTTCGCGGGACTGGATCGCCACGCTGCAGTTCCGTGTGGGCCGTCCCTGGGGGCGCGCCGCCATGGTGACCGGATACTCGATGCGCGACCTGCTCTATAACCCGGAGCCGAGCGAATACTTCACCACCAGCGCGTGGGGCGGCCTGGAGTATCGCTTTGGGCAGAACCTCACGGTCACCGGTCTGGCGCAATACATGCGCTCGTGGCGCGTGTTGAACCAGCAGTTCGCTTTCGCCCAGATCCTGGTGCCGGGCGCGCGCTTTGAATACAAACGCAATGACACCTGGACCGCGTTCGCTTCGGTGAACTTCACCAAGGGTGAAGGCTTCAGCCAGTATGACAACGTGCAAACCGGATTCTTCATCTCTTATGTCAAGCCGATCCGCCGCAGCGTGACCGACGCGGCCGGGCCGCTGGCGGTGGATTATCCGTTGCGGTTTTCCGCGGGGGTGCAGCAAGAAACTTTCTACAACTTCTCCTTCGGCAACGCGCAGACTTCTGTGTGGCGGCCGGTGGTGCAGATATCGATTTTCTAGGGGTCGCCGGAGCCATCATGAAAATTTGCCTGGTCAGCTCGTTTCCTCCCAGCAAAACGGTGCTGAACGAGTACGGTTATCACGTGGCGCGCGAACTCCAGGCTGATCCCCTGTTGAGCCTCACCGTGCTGGCCGATGAGATGGCTTCAACCCAGCCCGAACTTCCTGACTTCAACGTGGAGCGCTGCTGGCGCATGAACCGCTTGAGCAATCACACGCGGCTGCTGCGGGCGTTGCGCGATATCCGTCCGGACGTGGTCTGGTTCAATCTGGTCTTCTCGAGCTTCGGCAATAAGGAGAAGCCGTTGGCCGCTTTTTCCGGGCTCACCTTGCCGGCGGCAACGCGCATGGCCGGCTATTACACCCACGTGACCCTGCACCACCTGATGGATCATATTGACCTGGAAGATGCGGGTGTGCGCCACAAACAGTTATTTCGCATGGCCGGGCACGCCGCTACACGCATGGTGCTGATGGCCAACTCGGTCTCCGTGCTGCTGCCCGCTTACCGGCGCACACTGATGGAAAAGTACCACGGCGAAAACATCCACATCCGGGCGCACGGCATCCTGGGCGCGCGTCCCGAGTATCCCGACTTCAGTCTTCGCGGGGCCCCGGAGCACCGCGTTCTGGCGTTCGGCAAGTGGGGCACTTACAAGCGCTGCGAAATGCTGATTGAGACCTTTGAAGAGCAAATCGCGCCCCGCATTCCCGATGCGCGGCTGGTCATCGCCGGCAGCAACAACAGCAATTCGCCGGGCTACATTGAATCTTTGCGCGCGCGCCACGGGAGCAATCCGCACATCGAATTCACCGGCTACGTGGAAGAGGATCAACTGCCAAGGTTGTTCGGCAGCGCGTCCGTCATGGTGATGCCGTACACCTCCGCCACCGGAGCCAGCGGCGTGGCCCACCTGGCGGCGCAGCACGGCGTGCCCATTATCTCCTCAGACATTCCTGACTTCCGCGAGATGTGCGACAACGAAGGCCTGGCAATCCGCTTCTATCCCATCGGCGATAAGCAGGCCCTGGCGCGCGAGATCGTCGATCTGCTGCAGAATGAAGCCGCGCAGCATGAGATGGCGGAGCAGAACTTTTCCGCCGCCCTGCGCCTCACCATGCCGCAGATCATCCGGCAGTACGTGCGCTCGTTTGACTGGCACCAGCGCGCCCGGGCCCTGGAAACCCTGGGCCGCTTCCGGCGCATACCCTCCTGGGTGCCTTCGCGCTCGGCGATCTTCCGGGCGGCATCGTCCAGATGGAGTGAATGGGGATAAACCAGGCCCCTGCAAGCCTCAAATTCCTTGCTGCCAAGTCCAATCGGCATCTTCGGCGCAGATTGCAAGCATCCTAGTGTTCAAGTACGATCCCAGGATTAAGGATGAACCAACGATCCGCGCTGCCGGCGATGTGCTGCGTTCTGCTGGCGCTGGCCGCTTTCGGCTGCGGGAGCGTGAGCCATCCAAGTTCCGCGCCCGGTCCCAGTCCTTCTCCGCTGCCGGTGAACCTGTCTCCTCCAGACCACGTTTTCCTGGTCGTGCTGGAGAACCACAGCTTCTCTGATGTCCTTGGCAGCGGCGCCATGCCGTTTCTCCACTCACTTGCAACGCAACACAGCCTGGCGGGGAACTACTTCGCCAACACGCATCCCTCCATCGGCAATTACTTCGTGCTGACCACGGGCCAGCTTGTGACGAACGACGACTCCTTCACCGGGACCGTCGCAGACGACAACATCGCTCGCGCCCTCACCGGCGCCGGCAAGACCTGGAAAGCTTACCTGGAAAGCCTTCCCGCGGTGGGTTACACCGGCCCGGACGTCTATCCCTACTTTAAGCACCACAACCCCTTTGCGTATTTCAGCGATGTGCTGAATTCGCCCACACAGACGGCCAATATGGCGCCCTTTCCACAGATCTTCAGCGACTTGAGCGCTGCCGCGCTGCCGCAGTTCGCCTTCATTGCGCCCAACGTAGAGAACGACGGCCACGATTGTCCCGATGGCGGCACCACCTGCACGGACACCGACAAGCTTGCCGCGGCCGACCGCTGGCTGCAGGCCAACATCGGTCCGCTGATCAACGATCCGTCACTGGCGAACAGCGTCTTCATCATCACCTGGGACGAGTCGGCGACCACGGATGTAGCAAACGGCGGCGGCCAGGTGGCCACCGTATTGGCGGGCACACATGTGAAGCAGGCCTTCACCTCCGGCACGTTCTTCCAACACCAGAGCACGTTACGGCTGATTCTTGAATTGTTGCGAGTCAACGATTTTCCCGGCAGCTCGGCCGGTGCGCCGCAGATGGGCGGGTTCTTCCAGTAGACAGCACTCAGCATTCAGCAGGCAGCATTCAGCCCCTAAAGCTCCTCTTCTCGACTCAAAAGGTGAGCGATTGGTCTCACCCCTAACTCGGTTGTTTCCGATGGCTTCATCCAAGCGGTTTCGGGGCTGAGTGCTGAAGGCTGAATGCTGAGTGCCGTCTCACATAAACGGCATGGCCTTGCGTTTTTGCTGATGCGCGAAGGGCCGGTTCAGGAACTCCACCAGCGGCGCCATCAGTTCAAAGTGGCGGGAAACTTCCGCGGCCAGCCTACGTGAGGTCAACAAATCCAGGCCCAGCGTCGCCTCCAAATACCATTGCCTGTGCCGCAGCAGTCCTTCCGCCGGATGGTCTACCGGGAATCCCTTGGGCATGCGGGTGAGCTGTTCGCCTTGCAGTCCGCCCAGAATCCGTTTCAGGCGCCTATCGCTGACAATCTGCTGCAGCTCTTCGTAATGCTCCTCGATGTGCGTGCGATAAGCGAGCAGCTCATCACGCTCCGGAGAATAAACTCCGCCGAACACCAGCAGCTCTTTTTCCGTGAAGTGGAAGTAGAAGACGGCGCCGCGCATTTTGTCTGCGCTGTTGCGGGGAAAGATGGCGGCAATGTGCGTTTTATAAGGCGTCTTGTCGTGGGAGAACCGCGTGTCACGATAAATACGGAACACGGCCTTCTGGGGCGGCGTGACGTAAGCCGGCGCAAAGCGCGCAAACTCTTCATTCAGGCAGCCCACCAGTTCCATCATGGGCAGTTTGATCAGCGCTTCGTATTTTTCCTTGCGCGGCTGGAACCACTCGCGCCGGTTGTTGCGCTTGAGCGCGCGCAAGAAGGAGAGAGCGTCAGGGGGGAAACCGGAGAAACTCATGTTGAATATCCAAGAGATGAGCCGCAGATTGACGCAGATGAACGCAGAGAAGAAGCATTGGGCAGCGAAATAGACACGACAAAAAAATAATCCAGCGGCAAAAAGAAGGCTTTGGAAATGTATTTATGTGATTTGCGTTTCTCTGCGCTCATCTGCGGCTAACTCAAGTTTACCGCTTTTTCCGCAATCAGCCTCTTCACGCGATCCACAAACTGCGCCACCGGCACCGTGCCTTCCGGTTGCTGCTGCCCGCGGACACGCACGTTCACCGTCCCGGCTTCAGCTTCTTTTTCGCCCACCACCAGCAGGAACGGGACTTTCTGCATGGTGTGTTCCCGCACCTTGGCGTTCATCTTTTCATTGCGATCGTCCAGGTGCACGCGCACGCCTGCGTCCTTGAGCTGCTGCGTGACTTTCTGCGCGTACTCGGTGTGTTTTTCGCTGATGGGGATCACCGCCACCTGCACCGGCGAGAGCCAGACGGGGAACGCGCCGGCATAGTGCTCAATCAGCACGCCGAAGAAGCGCTCCACTGAGCCGAAGAGCGCGCGATGCACCATGAGCGGCTGCTTGCGCGTGCCGTCTTCCGCCACGTATTCCAGCTTGAAGCGCTCGGGCAGATTGAAGTCAAACTGCACGGTGGAAAGCTGCCAGGGGCGTCCGATGGCGTCCACCAGCTTCACGTCAATCTTGGGGCCATAAAATGCGGCTTCGCCGGGGATGACTTTGTACGGAATCTTGCGCCGCTGGAGCGCGCTTTCGAGCGAGCGGTTGGCCAGTTCCCACTTTTCGTCGCCGCCGAGGAAGTTCTTCTTGTCGTTGGGGTCCCAGGTGCTGAGTTCCACCTGGTACTCGTCAAAGCCAAAGGCCTCAAGCACGGCCAGGGCAAAGTCGATGCACCCGACAATCTCGTCTTCAATCTGCTCCGGCGTGCAGAAAATGTGGGCGTCGTCCTGGGTAAAGCCACGCACGCGCAGCAGGCCATGCATCACGCCCGAGCGTTCATAGCGATAGACCGTGCCCAGCTCGCCATATCGCTGCGGCAGGTCGCGATAGGAGCGCAGCGTGTTCTGGTAGATCAGGATGTGCCCGGGGCAGTTCATGGGCTTCATACGATAGTCGGCGTCATCCAGCTCCATGGGCGTGAACATGTTCTGCGCGTAGTAGCCTTCATGCCCGCTGGTCTTCCACAGGTTCACGCGGAAGGCGTGCGGCGTATACACCAGCGCGTAGCCGCGCCGGAGGTATTCATCGCGCATCCAGTCTTCCATCTCTTTGCGCACCAGCCCGCCCTTGGGATGCCAGAAGATCAGCCCCGGCCCCGCCAGCTCCTGGATGCTGAACAAATCAAGCTGCTGGCCCAGCAGGCGATGGTCGCGCTTCTTGGCTTCTTCGATGGCGTGCAGGTGCTGCTCCAGGTCCTTCTTGTTGAAGAACGACGTGCCATAGATGCGCTGGAGCTGCGGGTTCTTTTCATCGCCCAGCCAGTAGGCGCCGGCGATGTTCAGCAGCTTGAAGGCCTTGATCCTTCCGGTGGAAGGCACGTGCGGCCCGCGGCAAAAGTCCACGAATTTGCCGTTGCGATAGGTGGAGATCGGCTCGCCCGCCTTGGTGAACTGTTCGATGAAGTGGACCTTCATGAAATCGCCTTCGGTGCGGAAGCGGTTCAGGCCCTCGTCGCGCGGAATGTACTCGCGCTCGAACTTCTCGTCGCGCGCAACGATCTCCCCCATGCGCTTTTCGATCTTTTCCAAGTCTTCCGGCGTGAAGGTCGTGGGCCGGTAAAAGTCGTAAAAGAAGCCGCTCTCGGTGGGCGGTCCGTGGCCCAGCTTGGTCTCCGGGAAGAGCTCGAGCACCGCGGTGGCCATCACGTGCGCCGACGAATGGCGGAAGACTTCCAAGGCCTCGGCATCGCGATCGGTCAGCAGCCGCAGCTCAACGTCTTCCTCCAGCGGCTTCGTGAGGTCCACAAACATCCATCCGTCTTTGGACTGCTGCGCGTGCATGCTGGCGGGGGTCTTTTCGGCTCCCGCAGCCGCTGCTCCGGCGCCAGGTTGTTCGGGGGCCGAAGGCTGAGTGCTGAGTGCTGACTGCCTGATTTTCGCTACCAGCGCTGCCTCAGCCAGGCGCGGGCTGATGGAACGGGCGATATCCAGCGGCGTGGTGCCGCGTGGGACCTCTTTCTTGCTGCCGTCAGGCAGGGTAACTTGGATGGAACCGGCTTGGACAGTTTGTGACATAAGGAATCGGTGACACAGCTGTCTTCGGCTGTGCAGGGGTAATAATTGAGTCTAGCGAAGCGGTACATGAGGGTCAAACGCTCGCGCTCAAGAGTCGGTCACCATCCGGTGGCGCAAGCTCTGAGCAGGCCGACGACACTGGCATCTGCTCCCTGACGTTGGCTTACCGAGCTCGCTTAGCAGCCAGAGATTTGAGAACCAGGGTCTCGAGCACTTGTTGGTCCACATCCGCGAGCTTCTTGATATAGAGGCACCCTTTGCCGGTTGTGTGCTTGCCGAGCTTTGCCAGCAGCGCCTTGGCATCGCCGGACCCGGCCACGCCGTACAGAACCGTTGCCGCCTTGCGCGGTGAAAAACCGACAAGCGGCATATCGCCCTCGCGCCCGCTGTCATACGTGTAGTGGCAACTGCCGAAGCCGATGATGGATGGCCCCCACATCTTCGGCTTTTCGCCAGCCGCGCTTTGCATTAACTTTACCAGCGCTTTGGCGTCGGCACGCCTGGTCTGGTCCGTAAGAGAGTTGATAAAACCCGTTACACTCACTTTGGTGGGCTTGGTTTTGTTGTCCGCCATTCTCTCCTGCCTTTCGCTCTTTCCAAGAGCTAACATGTTGAGCAAAATCACTTGGCAACTTCTACTTCATACTTTCGTTGACCTGTCCGTATCATCAAAATGAGATCATGTTGCGATCTCCTCCGCGTGTAAGGAGAGCGCCATGCTTCGCAAGCGAGCGCTGAAAATCATCTTTGTCGTCGCTCAATGAGCCCAAGAATCGACTCGCCATTCTGCGCGGCCTGGGAAGCGAACCTAACAAGGCGTTGCGCTTGAGTCCTCAGAGTGGCTCTTCCTTGATCAGCTGTCGTTTCTCATTCTTCGACGGACACGAGTACTCGAGTCGCAAGCCTTCAATCCCCTTCGCGGACCATTGCAGCTGAAGTTCCGTCTGGGTATAGGCGCCGTGGTCGCCGCAATGCCAGTCGACTACGTTGACTGGGCCTGAGGTAGCATCGCGCAATGCTTCCCACTCGCGCTTCTGCAGGTAAAGCGGCTTGGAGGGACTTGAGGCGGCGCCAAAGACGTGCAGCCGGGCGTTGCTTCGGGAGAGGCCAATCACTACTCCCACGCTCTTTCCGCAGGGAGCCGACTCTGTCTGGAGATAGAACTCGCTTCGCAGTCCATCGTGATCGTAGTCTGCCAAACGCATCACTTGAGCTATCGCGCGTCTGCTGACAACGGCGGCGAAATCCTTCCGTTCAGCCAATTTGAAATCGTGCTTATCATCCACGGGCCAACGCTGCACAACCGCCGGCTCGACCTCGGTGAAGAAAGGGGTGAGATGCAATCGATCGATTTGCTCTCCGCTGCGCAGCCGCACAAGGTAGAGGTCGCCCGCTTCACCGTACGCAAAGCCCATGCATGGACAAGTAAGCGCGACATCATATTCCTTCGCTCCGCAGTAGGGTTTCGGGGCCGCACTCCACTGCAAGCGCCAGGTCTCAGTCACACCATCAACAACAACTTGCTGTTCTTCCCGAATTGCGGTAACCGGATGATCTTCGGGTGCGACACCCGGTATCCAGCAGAACGAAACCAGGAAGCAGCCTGCGAGGAATCCGCGTTTCATAGTGCTCGCCAAAGATAACTCACGTAGTTCTCCAGCGCCAGTGGAAGTTCGCCTCATGCCATCTGCCTTTGCTTTGTTTTATCCTTGCAATTGCACGGGAGGGCCCAATGATTCGCGAGCGAGCGCTGAAAGTCGTCCTGGTTGTGGTCGGATTGCTCTTTACCGCTGGGATTTATCCCGTGACGATGATCTTGTGGCACCGGGACCAATCCGGATACGGCGATGCCATGATGATGAGTCTTTACATCGCGCTCGGAATTCTCTTGTTGCTGGCCGTCCCGAATCCCTCAGGTCACCGTAGTCTGATCGCGTTTGCCGCGTGGTCGAGCTTTGCCCACGGCGCCGTCATGACCATCATGGCAATCCGCGATGCGGGCGCACGTGATCTGCTTCCAGGGGTGGCTGTCCTGGTTGCCATAGGCATAGTTCTGCTGGTGCTCGCTCCAGCCAAGCCAGCAAACGCACACACATCCGCAACGGGCGCATAGGCTCTTCGACCGTCGTCTACGAGCTCCAGAGTCCACTGTGGGCAAGCCGCCCGGCGCACTCGGGCTGTCATTCCTTTGGCTCTCCGTTGCTGCTCCTCTTGGTTCTGTAAGGCATTTCTTAAGTTTGGCGAAGCGCCCAACGAGGAATCGAAAGCAATTTTCACAACACTTTACTTGCGATGTGATCTCCATGCGAGACATGCTGGCCCCGTCGGGTTAGGGCCGGATAGAGGAGCCGCGACAGAGAATCCGCGCCACGCGAACAGCATCAAGTTTCCGATCACGTTCGCTGCGGGAAACTCCGGTCGGACCCTTGCGGAGGACACATGTTCAACACTTCCCATGTTGCACTTTCACCTCAGCCTCTGCGCGCACTGATCTGGAGAGTTTGTTTTGGCACTGCATTCCTGCTTCCGCTGAGCGGCTGCGCCACCATGAACCTGAACAAGCTCACGATCACATCCATGGCGGCAAGCGTACCTAAAGGTCCGAGTATTGCACCTGGGGAAAAGTTCCCGCTCCTGGTAACCATGACCCAGCCGGACGGCAAAGTATTGAGCACGGAAGATGAAGCTGAGGAAAGGATTTCCTGGAAAGACCTGGACGTTGCGGCCAGCGTGGTGACAGTCGACAAGAAAGGCAATGTGTCTCTTTCGGCGGATCCCAGGTTGAGCGACGGCCAGCTGCCGCATGTCATCATTACCGTGCCCAGCCATCCGGACCTGCGCGCGGAGTTCGACATCCCCGTGCGCTACGACCGCAAGTTCAGCGCGAATTTCCAGGGCAGCAGCGGCTTCAGCGGCCTTGACGGCGCCAGCGGACACGATGGCTCAAGCGGCAGCCCGGGCTCCTTTGATCCCGATCATCCTGTCGCGGGTGGAAATGGGGGGGACGGCACCAACGGCTCAGATGGTGAAGATGGGAAGCCGGGAAGCGACGGCCCGCCGGTGCAGGTCCGCGTGGCGCTCCGTTCAGGCAGCCATCCCTTGCTCCAGGTGGGCGTGTTTGCACAGAACAAACAGAAGTTTTTCCTGGTGGACCCCCAGGGAGGGTTCCTCGTAGTGACTTCGGAAGGCGGCTCTGGAGGCTCTGGGGGACGGGGAGGCCGTGGAGGCCGTGGAGGTTCCGGCGGCGCGGGATCGCCTCCAGGCAGGAGTGGCTCTGACGGGCTCAGTGGGCACGATGGCAGGAGTGGATGGTCCGGCAACGGCGGAAGCATCACGGTGACGTGCGATCCTGAAGCCAAACCTTTTTTGTTCGCGATCCGGCTTTCCAATCCTGGCGGCCCACGACCGGTGTTCAAGGAAGAGCCGGTGGATCGGTTGTGGTGAGCTAGCTTCGCTGCTGCATCGTATATAGCGGGCCGATTTCCTTGCTGCGTCCATCACCCCTCAGAGACTACAATCAGACTCACTCCAAGGAGCCTCTCAAAAGTGAAAGCACTCAAGTGGATATTTCTGATCGCCGGCCTGGCTCTGTTCGCCATCAGTTTTAAGCTGCCCGCCATCAAGGAAATAGCCAAGCCCGGCGCTACCGGCAACACGCTGTACGGCTTTAACTGCGCCGCCTTGGCGCTGCGACTGCCTTGGGGAAAAGAAGGAATGACCTTCTTCCACTCTGAGCCGGTGACCTATTTCGCCGTCCTGATCAGCGGATGGATCAACCCGGTCTTTGTGCTGGGGCTGCTGGTGCTGCTGATCAGGCCGGGATCGCGCCTGAACTGGCTCTTCCGTCTGCTTATTCCCCTTATGTTCGTCGCCTGTTGGATCGTTTTCCAAAAGATCCATTTTTATGCTTATACGGGTTTTTACGCCTGGATGTGTGGCATACTGATGGCAATGTTTTCAGACCTCTGGGTGAAAAGACCAGCGGCTGTTCGAATCGCAGAAAGTTAAAAAACCCCACATTTCAGCTTATATTTCCAGGATTTGCGAGAGATAATAACCCCTATGGATACTCAGCTTACAGTGACTTTACCCACCCGCGCCGAACTGCGGATTCTTCAGGTGCTTTGGGAAGTCGGCCCGGCGACCGTGGAAGAGGTCATCAATCACTCAAGTTTTTCTTCCCGGCCCAACTACAAGACCACGCAGACCATCCTGCGCATCATGGAGGAAAAGGGCCTGGTCAGGCACGTGAGCCGCGGACGGGTGTTTGTCTTTACCCCCAGCGTAACCCGTGAACAGGTTGGAAGGCTTTCGGTGCAGACGCTGTTGCAGCAGAACTTCGGCGGGTCGCCCACGGAGTTGCTGGTCAACCTGCTCGAGTCCGGTCCGGTCAAAGAAGCCGAACTGGAAGAGCTGGAAACGCTCATCCGCAATTACCGTCTCCGTAAAGCACAGGCCGCACGCTAAACCTGACCTGCTTTCCGTGTTGATTCCACGGGTGGATTCATGCCGGGACTTGCTGTTCAACTCGCCGATGTTTTCCTGACATTCTCGCTCCAGGCCGCCGCTGCCTGGTTGCTATGCAAGTGCTGTGTCCGTCTCCTGCGCCGGCCGCAGCACAGGTTCCAGGCCTGGCTGCTTTTTCTGATAGCGGCAGGCGTGTACTGGATCTGGCTGATGGCGGGGCTGGGGCTGGAGATTTTCCGTCCCTCCACCACCCTGGGCGCTTTTCTTGCGAACAGCGCTTCCACGCACGGCCGCTTCCTGCTGCCGGCAGCCTGGCTGCTCTGGCTGCAACGCTTGATCGCGGCCGCCCTGATCGCTTACATCGCAGGCCTGATCGCGCTGGCGTGTCGTCTGGCTTGGCGTTCCCTGGGCTTGCGCGCTCTGCTCAATCTCGCCTCTCCGCCTTCTCCCGGCCTGGCCCGTCTGTTTCAGGAAATGTGCGCTGAATCCGGAATCGGCCGCGCTGAATTGCTGGCCCTGCCGGAACTGCATTCGCCCGCGACGGTTTACTGGTGGAAGCCGCGCGTCCTTGTGCCGGAAACCTTCAATGAGCTTGGGGCCCCGGGCCGGATGGCGGACGTACTGCGGCACGAGCTGGCCCACGTGGCGCGACGGGACTATTTTCTTGCCGGCGTGAGCGACGCAATTTGCGCGCTGCTTCTGTTTCATCCGGCAGCCTGGTATGCCCGCAAGCAGATGCGGCTGGAGCGCGAACTGGCCTGCGATCTGCGAGTGGTGGAAGCTTGTCCGGACCGCCGCGCCGACTATGCGGACACTCTGGCCCACTTTGTTCGCCAGCGCATGCTGTACCAGAACGCAGCCTGCGGCATTGACTTCGCCGAATCCGCCTCATTCCTGCTGCACCGTGTGCGTTGCATTCTTGCCGAGCCGGTGAGAGCTCCGTGGTGGAAACGGCTTTCCGCAGCCAGCGCCGGATTCGTGATGTTCACGCTTTTTGCCGTGTATGCGCCGGCGCTTGCCATCGTACTGGATTTTGCCAGCCAGCCTCCGGCGACAGCCGGACCGGTCCAACCCGAGCCTGCCCAAGCGTCGCTCTCGCACAGGGCAAAAGCCGGCTTGACGCGGCCCCTGAACATGCCGTCAGCGGAAGCCTACTCTTTCCCTGACGATCTGACGAAGCTGCGTGTACAAGACCGCCGAATTGAGACCGAGCAAATTCAACCCGCGCCACGCGGCCTGGGTGACACGATTTCCGGCGGCCCTGATGTAACCCGATCGGTGTGGCGTGAGCAGGGTCCGGATTCTCCTCGAGTACCGGCGCCCTCGGCGCGGAGCATCCTGCTGGGCACAATCGGCGGTGTCGTCAACTCGGAGAGAAAAGAACACACCACGCACGGGCACGGCAAGTAGCACGCGCCTCCTTCACAACCAGCAACTACAATGTTCGTCATGCAATTGACGGGCAAAACCGCTATTGTCACCGGCGGCGGGGGCGGAATCGGCAAAGCGATCGCCGCGGCCTGCGTGCGCGCGGGTGCGAAAGTCATGATCTGCGGGCGTAACCGCACCAAGCTGGAGCGAGCGGCTGCTGAAATCGGCGCCGGCTGCCTGCCGTGTCCCGCAGATGTTGCCAATCCCCAAGATATCGAGCGTCTCGTGCAGGGTGCAGCCGCGGAGTTCAAGCGCGTTGACGTGCTGGTTAACAATGCTGGCGTCTTGCTGCCGGGCACCTCCGAATCGCTTACGGAAGACCAGTGGGAACAGACGTGGAACATCAACGTCCGTGCCGTCTGGCTGCTGTCTCGGGCGGCGCTGCCGCACATGCGCGCTGCGGGCGGTGGATCAATCATCAACATCGGCTCCGTGCTGAGTTTTCTGGGAGCACGCAACCGCGTCGCTTACGCCGCTTCCAAAGGCGCGGTGCTGGCCATGACCCGCGCCATGGCGCTGGACCACGCCGCAGAAAAAATCCGCGTGAACTGCATTTGTCCAGGAATTGTGGAGACAGAGCTGGTGGCGCCTTTTGTCGTGGACGAAGCCTCCCGCAATCAACGCGTTGCGATGCACCCGCTCGGCCGTTTCGGCCAGCCGGAAGATGTGGCGGGGCTCGCGGTGTTTTTGGCCAGCGACGCGGCAAGCTGGATCACCGGCGCTGCCTATACCGTGGATGGCGGGTATACAGCGGCGTGAGAGAAGTTCTTACCGCGGATTTGCGCTGATGAACGCGGATACACCAAGATCATGAATTCAAAATGCTAGATCTGTTGCAACTTCGAAACCGCAGAAGGTTTTTTGACCATTATGGGTCACGTCCAGGCGAACAACAGGCCGCGCTGCCACCTAGAGGCATACGCTTCTCCTGTCCTTGTTGCGGCTACCCCACGCTCGGTGGGCGCGGCACAGACGAAATCTGCGAACTCTGCTGGTGGGAAGACGACGGGGTGGATGACAACGAAGCAGACGAGGAGCAACACGGCCCGAATGCCGGGTACTCCCTCAATGAAGCGCGGATGAATTTCCAGGTCTTCGGCGTCATGTTTCCGCAGGACAATGATCCCCGTATCGGGGGCCCAGATGACGAGACTACACGTGCGACCAAGGCCCAACTGATCGGTGCCTTTAGCGCGATGGTGGACGAGCCTCCCTCCGACAGGTTGAATGAGCTTTGGGATCAGGTACGGATATTGGAACGCGCACTCAATGCGCAGCTGAAGCGCCGCCTGAAATCCTAAAGACAAGAGCACGACTGCAAATCAAGCCGTGCCCTTGTTACCGCTTCAAAAACAAATGCCCTTATCGCGGCGGACGCTGCCGATTTTGCTGTGGCGCTGGATTAGGCGCGGGCTGTGCCGCGGGCGCTGCTGCCGGCGGCGTGCTAGCACCTTCCTCCTCCGGCAACGGAAGTGGTGGCAGTTCTTTCTCAATCGGTTTACGCGGGAACATCTGGTCGCGCTGCGCCGCCATGTAGACGAATGACGCCACAATCACCGCCATCTGCTTCAGGTCTTCCGGCTGCAAGCGGTCGTAGACGTCCATATTGGAGTGATGGGTGCGCGTGTCATACTCCATGGGGTCCTGGATGAATTGGAAACCGGGAATGCCCACCGCGTCAAAGGAGAGGTGGTCCGTTCCGCCGGTGTTGCGCAGGGTCAGCGTGTTCATCCCCAGGTCTTGGAAGGGCTTCATCCAGGCTTCAAAGATCGGCTGAACCGCGGAGTTTTCCTGCAGGTAAACGCCGCGGATCTTGCCGGTTCCGTTGTCCACGTTGAAATAGACAGAGACCTTCGATTGCTCGGCCTCTTTGATCGCCATGGGGCCGGCGTCGCGACGGATGACCGTGGGGTCGCCCTTGCGCTCGGGATCTTTGTACTCGGGGCGGGTGCCGAAGTGGTGCGCCACATACCACTGCGAGCCCAGCAGACCCTGCTCTTCACCGCTCCACAGGCCGATGCGGATGGTGCGCCGCGGCTTTACGCCCAGCGCTTTCAGGATGCGCACCGCTTCCATCATCACCACGGTGCCTGCGCCGTTGTCCGTGGCGCCGGTGCCGGCGTGCCAGGAATCGAGATGCGCGCCCAGCATCACAACTTCATCTTTCTTGTCGGTGCCGGGGATTTCCGCAAGGGTGTCCGCCTGGGTCATGGCATCATCGTAGAAATTGTTCTTGACGTTCAGTTCCAGCTCCACGTCCTTCTTTGCAGCCAAAATGCGGGAGATGCGCGCCCACTGCTCCGTGGCCATGGTGAGCTGCGGCGTGCCTGCCGTCTGTCCTGCCTTATACGAGCCGCCCGACTGTACAAAGACTGTGCCACCGTTGATGGCGCCGCGGCTGTGGTCAATCACAGCCACGACTTTCTCTTCGTCGAAAAACTTGTTGAGCGAGCGCTGGAATCGAGCGCGCTGCTGAAACTCGCGCAGCCGGGCCTCATTGCGTTCGCCGGGAATCTGAAACAGACCAAGCTCGGCCAGCTTCTTGTCGCTCAGGCGCTCGGCCAGCGGCTCTTCAGACATTTTGACCTCGGCGTCGTCACCGAAGAACACGATCTTGCCTGCCAGCTTGCCCTTGTAGCGCGCCAGGTCCTGCGGTGTGCGGATGTTGACGCGAACAACTTTGGCGCGAACGGCGCCTTCGGTCCCCGGGGTCCAGGCCTTGGCGTAGGCAAGGAGCGGAGCCACGTCAGGCGAAACCATGCGGACGTTCACATACTCGTTGCCCCAGCCGCGGCCAAAGGGGCCCCATTCTTCCAAATGAGCGTTGACCAGGCCGAATTCCGCCAGCTTGTCCTTGGTCCAGTTGTTGGCCGCGCGCATGTTGGGCGAGCCGGTCAGGCGCGGGCCGATTCCATCCATAAGCCCGCTGGCAATCTCCATGACTTTCGAGTTGTGGAAACCCTCATAGCGGATCTTCGCGATCATGTCCCAGTCCACTTTTTCCTGGGCAAAGGCATGGCTGACGGGAAGCAGGCAAAATGCGCAGAGAAACAGGGCGGCAATCCGCCGGGAGAAACTCATTGTTGGCTCCTTAAAGTTTTGAGCGGGCTAGGGGGCAGAAAAGTGTAATCGCAGCCGCGGAAGGGGTCAAATCGTTAACTGTAAAGAATTGTGGAGCAGGTCGGCTACTTCTGCGCCGCAGGTGAGCGGAACGACCGCACCAGCGTGATGGCGAATCCGCACAAGGCGGCCAGCAGGGCGACCGGCACGGCAGCTTTATAGGTCAGAGTCATGTCCGGGCGGGTATGGCTTAAGCCTCCGAAGATGAGCAGGAAAATGGCCAGAAAAGCCACCGAGAGAAAAAAGCAAATCACACCGCTGGCCAGCCCGATCCCGGCGCTCAACAGAAGTTTGCGCATAAGTCCTTCAGTTAGAATAATACCGTGAGCCAAGCGCTAGAAGCGGAAATGCGAACCGCCCAGGAGATCATCCGCGATGCCCGGGTCAAGCAGGCGCCCAGCGGCATCTGCTACACCACCGCGGGAGAGGTCACGCTGCCTTCCGGCGACCTGGAGCGCATGGTGGACGCCATCCCACGCGCCATCGCCGCCGCCCTGGAGCGCAAGGCCTTCTACTTTGTTCCACTCACTATCAGTGACGGTGACCAGACCCTGGTGGCTGAGCATTTCGATCCCGCGCTGGTAGATCGCGCTATCTGCCACCGCAATATCGAGGCCGGTGATTCGCAGTGCGTCTTTATCTCCACGCGTCTACTCGAAGACCGATTCTCCATCGCCTTTGAGTTCTATATCAATGTGGGACACGCCTTTGTGGAAAAAGCCGGGATCTCCCCCGAATTCGGCGAACTGGTCTGGCAGCAAGCCACGAGCAACGTGCGGGGTGAAAGCAGTTATGACGCCTTTGAGTTCCGAAAACAGGCGACGGCAGAAGGTCCAGGACGCGTGGACGAGAAAGCCAAGTCTGACTACCTGGCTGCCGCGTTTTCTGACGCGATTGCCATCTACCTGCTCTCACTCTGCCTGGACGTGGACTACTACGAGCTGCGCGAACGCGAATATCCACTGCTGGCCCCGGCTGCGCTGGGCGAGCGCCTGAAGAAGATCGCCGAGCTGTTTCCTCCGGGCCCGGGTTTTCAGTTCAATATCTTCTACAAGCGGAGAACCTAGCCACCAAATCCACCACGGAGACACAGAGGCACGGAGAAAGAATGCTTGACAGAGAAGAAACAGGTTTCCGTTGAGCAGCGGGCCTCGTTCTCCACGCAACCAGTCGAGATTTAGTTAAGAAGGCAAAATTCTGACCAGTCAGGTTTCCGCTACAATCAACCTGCAATGATCGCGCACTTAAGGGGCAAGCTGATCTCCAAGCATCCCAACCAGGCCATCGTGGAGGCTGGGGGTGTGGGCTATGACGTGAACATCACCATCCCTACTTTTTCTGACATGCCTGTACCCGGCGCCGAGGTGGCGCTGTTCATCCACACGCACGTCCGCGAAGATGCGCTGGCGCTCTACGGCTTCTTGCGCGCGGAAGAAAAACAGCTCTTTGAAAAACTGATCAGCGTGAGCGGAATCGGGCCGCGGTTGGCCATCACCATCCTTAGCGGCATGTCCGCGGAGAGCATGGTGGCGGCGATTAAGGGCAACAACGTGGGGGCGCTCACGCGGATTCCGGGTATCGGCAAGAAAACGGCAGAGCGCATGGTGCTGGAGCTGCGCGACAAGCTGGAAGGCTTTGGCGTGACCCCGGCCGCCGCAGCGGCGATGTCGCCTGTGGAAGAAGACGTGATTTCCGCGCTGGTCAACCTGGGCTATCAGCGGCCGGTGGCAGAAAGAGCCCTGGCACGCCAGGGCAACACCGCCAATGAAAGCTTTGATGCCCTGTTCCGCAAGGCGCTCGCGGCCTTGGCAAAGTAAGAACCTCCGGCAAAAACTGTATCGTCAGCGCTGCCCGATGGGCGCTAAACTGGCCAACATGAACCCGCTGCTGTGCCGGACAACTTTCCTGCTGGTGCTGGCTCTCTTCCAGACGACCAGGGTGCCCAAGAAGAACCAGCAGCAGGCCTATCTCTACCGGCCTGACCAGATTGTTGACCTGGATTCCAAGAAGACGGTCGCCGCCAAGGAGCAGTGCGAAAACTGGGCGCTGGCCGCGGGCCTGGAAGCAATGCTACGGGATGAGAAGGTCGCACTGGAGCAGAGCTTCTGGGTCATGCGCATGAACGGCGGCTTGCTGTGCGCTCCAACCTTACCCCCATGGGACACGCTGGCCCGGCTGGTCAACCGCGAGTTCGTGCTCGACGATGGCCGGCACGTGCGCCTGGAACTGCATTTCACGGCCGGCGCTCCCGCGGACATTGACAGCATCATCGCTCGCCTGCAGCGTCAGCAGATTTCTCTAATGATCTGGCACGGTCATCCCTATTACCTGGTGGGGGCAACCTATGATGAACACGTCGGCCGCGACGGTTCGCGACTCTACGAGATCAAAGAGCTGCGCCTGGCCAACACATTTGCCGGAGTGCCAGGAGTGACGTTCCAGAAGGGCCGGGATGATGCGGGGGCGATTGGGGGAATCGTGACGGTGAGCGCGTCACAACTGTGATGCTTTTCCACTAACATTCATGCAAGTCCCTCGAGCGGGATTCCCAGTCTTTCGCGCAGTTCTCCCACACTCATCTGCAAGAGGGACGCGTAAGGCATCGAGTCGCGATCAAAGCGTTCGTTGCCCCCGTGCCACCTAAAAATGCCCGCCACACCCTGCGAGGCGAAATGAACAGTTCCACAATCACGCTGACCGGTTGAGGCAATAGGCAACCAGGAAATTGCATCCGGCTCGCAGCTCCCCGGCGCCGATCTCCGTTTTCACCGATCCAGTTGGTCCTGCAGCCGGTGAGGATGCGATTTTGGTTGGCTGGAAGCGGAGCCGCGAATTGCGCGAATCAATCCATGGCTGCAGAACTCTTGCCTGATTCGCGCTTTTCGCGTTCATTCGCGGCTGATCTGTCGCAGAACGCTAAGCAGCGCGTCGGCCCGCAGCGCGTCTCCTGCGCGCTCTGGAAATTCCCACCACCAGCGCCAGCTTGCGCCGTTTCGCGCGGCGCTTGGCCACCTCTTTGTCACTGGTTGCAGTACGTGCTTTTTTCTTAGCTGCCATGCTGTTACCCTCCAAGGTACATTTACTAAGAGGGCTATGCCGTCTTGGAGGTTGGCGCGCGTTTGGGTTTCGCTGCTTGGCGCCCGCTCACGGTGAAGACCATCTGCCGTTTGGCCACATCGGCATCCACCACTACGTGGTCGCCGTGCAGCACTTCGCCTTCCAGAATCTTCAGCGCCAGCGAATCCTGGATCAGCTTCTGGATCGCGCGCTTCAACGGACGAGCACCATACGCGCGATCATAGCCTTCAACAAACAGCAACTCTTTGGCCGCGGGCGTAAGCTCGATGGTGATCTTGCGGTCGGCCAGCAGTTTGCGCAGATCGTCCAGCCGCAACTCGATGATGCGCGTGAGCTCGGCTTCGCCCAGCGGGCTGAACACGATGATGTCATCCACGCGATTGAGGAACTCCGGGCGGAAATGCTGCCGCATCGCCTCCATCACGTGCTCGGTGGCTTCAGCAAAAGCTTCCGGCGAGGCCACGCCTTCCGCCTGCAGATAACTGGCGCCGATATTCGACGTCATGATGATGACTGCGTTCTTAAAGTCCACGGTGCGGCCTTTTGCGTCGGTGAGACGGCCGTCGTCCATGATCTGCAGCAGGATGTTGAACACATCGGGATGCGCCTTCTCGATTTCGTCAAAGAGGATTACGCAGTAAGGCCGGCGGCGCACCGCTTCCGTAAGCTGCCCGCCTTCTTCATAACCTACATATCCCGGAGGCGCGCCGATCAACCGCGCCACGGCGTGCTTCTCCATGTATTCCGACATGTCAATGCGCACCATGGCATGTTCGTCATCGAAAAGGAACTCCGCCAGCGCGCGCGCCAGTTCGGTTTTGCCCACGCCCGTGGGGCCAAGGAAGATGAACGAGCCGATTGGCTTGCGCGGATCGCTCAGCCCCGCGCGTGAACGCCGGATAGCATTGGCCACGCGGCCCAGCGCCGGGTCCTGGCCGACAACGCGCTGACGCAGACGCTCTTCCATGCTCACCAGCTTCTTCACCTCGCCTTCCAGCATCTTGGAGACAGGAATGCCCGTCCACTTGGAGACGATCCTGGCAACGTCTTCCTCATCCACTTCTTCCTTGAGCATGCGGCCCTTGCCGGCCTTGCCTTCCGCTTCCTGGCTCAGCCGGGCCAGCTCGGTCTCCGCCTGGCGCAATTCGCCATAGCGGATTGAGGCCACGCGCTCCAGGTCGCCTTTGCGCTCCGCCTGCTGCTCTTCAATCTTCAACTGCTCAATCCGCTCCTTGAGCTGGCGGATGCGCGTGATGGCTTCTTTCTCTTCTTTCCAGCGCGCCTTGAGCGCGTTGGCCTGCTCGCGAATTTGCGCCAACTCGCGCTCCACAGTGGCGAGCCTTTCGCGTGAGTTGGGATCGTCTTCTTTCTTGAGCGCCTGCTTTTCGATCTCCAACTGCGTCGCCTTGCGCTCGAGTTGGTCGATCTCCGTCGGCATGGAGTCGATCTGTATGCGCAGCGAGGCGGCGGCCTCGTCGATCAGGTCAATCGCTTTGTCCGGCAGAAAGCGGTCGGAGATGTAGCGATGCGAAAGCGTGGCGGCCGCGACAATGGCCGAATCTTTGATGCGCACCCCGTGGTGGACCTCATAGCGTTCTTTTAAGCCGCGCAGAATGGAAATCGTGTCTTCCACGTTGGGCTCGCCCACAAAGACGATCTGGAAGCGCCGTTCCAGCGCTGCATCTTTTTCGATGTACTTGCGGTACTCATTGAGCGTGGTGGCGCCGATGGCGCGCAGCTCGCCCCTGGCCAGCGCCGGCTTGAGCATGTTGCTGGCGTCAATCGCGCCCTCTGCGGCGCCCGCGCCCACCAGCGTGTGCAGCTCGTCAATAAAGAGGACAATCTGGCCCTGCGAGTCTTCAATCTCCTTGAGCACGGCCTTCAGGCGGTCTTCAAACTCGCCGCGATACTTGGCGCCGGCCAGCATCGCACCCAGATCGAGCGCCACCACGCGCTTGTTCTTGAGGATCTCCGGGACGTCGCCGGAGACAATGCGCTGCGCCAGCCCTTCCACGATCGCGGTTTTGCCCACGCCCGGCTCGCCGATCAGCACCGGGTTGTTTTTCGTCCGGCGAGAAAGCACCTGGACCACGCGGCGAATCTCCTCATCGCGCCCGATCACCGGATCGAGCTTGCCCCGACGCGCCAGCTCGGTCAGGTCCTTGGCATAGCGCTCCAGCGCCTGATATTTGCCTTCAGGGTTCTGGTCGGTCACGCGCTGAGACCCGCGAATGGAAGTGAGCGCCTTCAGGATGGCTTCATGGCTCGCGCCCACGGCTTTCAGGACCTGCGCCGCCAGGTCGTTCTTGTCCTTCTCGGCGGCCATGGCGAGAAGCAGATGCTCGGTGGAGACGTACTCGTCCTTGAATCTGTCGGCTTCCTTGAAGGCCTGTTCAAGAATTTTCTGCGCGCCTGCGGATAAATGCGGCTGCATGGCGCCTCCGCCGGAAACCTTGGGCAACTGGCTGATGCGTTCCAGCAGATCCCGCTCCACATTCGCCGGCTCCGCACCCACTTTGGTCAGCACGGGCGCGATAATCCCTTCGCGGTCCTGCAGCAGGGCCGCCAGCAAATGCGCCGGCAGCAATTCAGAGTTGCCGTGCTGCGATGCCAGGTCGCCCGCATGCTGAATTGCTTCCTGCGCTTTGATGGTGAATTTGTCCCAGCGAATCGCCATGTTCCTACTCCTCCATCTCTTCAACGTCAGTCGGTGATTCTCGACCGTCCTGAAGATTTGATTCCATCTCGGAATCCAGTGCTCCTCAAAAAAGTGCTGACCATTTCACAAAAACAAAAAGTCGGGAGACGAATTTCGCCTCCCGACATTAGATGAGATTCACCGGAGGCCTGTTAGCCTCTTGCTCAGCCCTGCAGCGTCTTTTGGCCGTTGCCTACTTTGATCTGCTTAGGCTTGGCTTCCGCCCGCTTGGCCAGCGTGATCTTCAGGATGCCCTTGTCATACGCCGCGTTCACATTCTCCGCGTCCACGGTGTTGGGCAGGCGGAAAGTGCGAGCGAAGGAACCATAGCGGCGCTCGATGCGGTGGAAGTTCTCTTCTTTCTCTTCCTTCTCGAATTTGCGCTCGCCGTTCACGGTCAGCGTGTTGTTCTCCAGGCTCACGTTCAGATCCTCTTCGTTCATGCCCGGGACTTCCAGTTTGAGCACAAGGCTGTGCTCGTCTTCGTAAACGTCCACGGGAGGAACAAAGTTGCCGGCGGCCAACTGCTCCTTGCCGCTCGCTTCGGCAAAGTTCTCGAAAAAGCTGTTGAACCGGTGCTGCAAGCTGGAAAGCTCACGGAAAGGGTCGATACGGGTAATGAACGTCATAGTCTTGCTTCCTCCAATGAATGATCAATTTTGCCTCCATTGCTTTCAATGCAATGTTGATTATAAAAGAAGCATAAAATATGAGTGTATTACTGTCAATATATTTTATGTACAATATTATGAATAACTTAAGCAAATCAAAGAGGTACATTCCTGGAGACGTGACGATGTCACGTCTCTACCGTGGCTTGCTAGAGAAGAAGCGGTTGAATCAGCCAACGTTGAGGATGAAGCACTTCAAGTAGTGGGTTTCCGGCACTCCCAGCAAGATGGGATGGTCTTTGGCCTGGGTTCGCTTTTCCAGCAGCCTAAGGGACCGGTGCGCGTCCTGCGCTGTCTCGGTCAGCATGACCAGGAAGTCTTCTTCGCTTACTGCAAATGAACACGAGCAGGTCACCAGGATCCCGCCCGGCCGCAGCATCTTCATGGCGCGAAGGTTGAGTTCCTTGTAGCCGCGCATGGCGGAAGGCAGGTTCTTTTTGGACTTGGCGAAAGCAGGCGGGTCAAGCACGATTACGTCATATTGGCGTCCGGCGTCGGCGTAATCGCGCAGCAGGTCAAATGCGTTGGCCTCAATCCACTCGATTTCGTTTTTGTGGGCGGCAGCATTGAGCTTTTCATTCTGCTCCGCCACCTCGAGCGCTTCCCGGGAGGCATCAAGCGCGGTCACGTGCTCGCACACCCGCGCCAGGTGCAGGGCGAAGCCGCCCTGGTAGGTGCAGACGTCGAGCGCGTCACCCTGGGCGTAGCCGGCGGCCGCGGCGTAGTTCTCCCGCTGGTCAAGGAAGGCGCCGGTCTTCTGTCCGTGGCCGCTCAGCCCGTCATAGTGGAAGTGCACGCCGTTCACGGTGAAGACGGTCGCGCTCTTTTCGCCGTTCACCATAGCAGACTCGCGCTGGGGAAGCTTCTCCAATTCGCGGATGCGCTCATCCACTCGCTCCAGAATATTTCCCGCTCCGGTCAGTTCGCGCAAGGTTTCTACGACAGCCTTCCGGCGCTCCGCTTTGTCCCACGTCTGGGTCAGCACCTGGAGCGTGTAAACGTCGTTGTAGCGATCGATGATCAGCCCCGGCAGGCGGTCGGCCTCGCTGAAAACCAGCCGGCAAGCGTCCGAGTCGCGCACGAAGCGCCGGCGATACGCTACCGCCTCCGCCAGGCGCTGA
>DASVFK010000197.1:0-2698 GCA_036380095.1 Candidatus Angelobacter sp.
CTTCAACGATGACCCATATCTTGATGTGGACTTTACCAGCGATTCCAAATCGATTTTTGAGGCGCTGGGACGCGCGGATGCGCGCAGCGGAACTTCTATCAATGACACTGTGATCGCGGCGGCCGATCATCTTGCTAAAGGCGCGAAGTACAAGAAAAGGGCGATCGTTCTGTTGACCGACGGCATAGACAACTCAAGCCACACGTCGGCCAAAAGTATGCTGAAGGAGCTTCATAAGCCGGGCATGCCGGCGGTATATTGCATTCTCCTGTTTGATTCAGACAAGCCCGCGCAGGCCCGCAAAGCGCTGGAGCTGTTGGCGCAGCAGACGGGGGGAAAGGCCTTCTATCCTGGGAATGAAGCGCAGCTCAACGAAATGGCTCGCCAGATCGCCCAGGAAATTCGCAATCGCTAGAATCCCGTCCAGATGAAGCACGGAAATTGGCGATGAGAGATTGATCAGCGTTAAATCCGGTCAAAACTGCGGCAAGCCTCACTCTAATCCGCCATACACCAGCCTGCCTCCCAGATACGTGGCTTCCACCTTCACGTTCTTGATGGCCGTTGGCGGGATCTTGAAGATGTCGTCGCTCAGCACCACGAAATCGGCGAGCTTGCCGGGGGTGATGGAGCCTTTTTCTTTTTCCTGAAACTCCGCGTAAGCCGAGCCCATGGTGTATGCCTCCACGGTTTCTGCAACGGTCAGCTTCTGCTCCGGCACCCAGCCATCGGGAGTCTTACCGTCAAGCGTGGCCCGCGTCACTGCGGCGTAGATTGACCACATCGGACTCAGTGGCGCCACTGACCAATCGGTTCCGAAGGCCAGGCGCACGCCGTTATCCAGAAAAGTACGAAACGCGTAGGTCCGCTTGATACGATCGGCGCCGATTCTCTTCTCCGCCCAGCGGCCGTCATCGATCGCGTGATAGGGCTGCACGGAAGCGATCACACCCAGCTTGGCATAGCGGGCAAAGTCTTTTTGCGCCATGTGCTGTGAATGCTCAATGCGCCAGCGCCGGTCGCGCTTGCCGTTGGCTTTTTCGATCTGCTCGAAGATGTCCAGGACCATCGAGATCGCGCGGTCACCGATAGCATGAACGCACAACTGCAGGCCGGCAGCATCCGCGCCCTGGAGCCGCTGGCGCATGGCGGAAGGCGGATGCATCTCGTCGCTCAGCAGGCCGTGGCTCTTGGGATCGTCCGTGAAAGCTTCAAAAAAGTATGCCGTTTCTGACCCCAGGGATCCGTCGGCATATCCCTTCACTGCTCCCAGGCGGAGCAGGGGCGTTCCAAACGCGTGGCGAATGCCGATCTTGGCCTGGTCTTTCCACTGCGTCTCCAGCGGCGCCGCATAGATTCGCACGGTGAGCTGGCCTTTCTCCTGCAAGTCGGAATAGGCCTTCACGTCGTCATACGACGGGCTCATGTCCTGCACGCTGGTCACGCCCAAGGACGCGGCATGCTCCAGCGCCTGATGGATGGCGCGCATGCGGTGCGCCGGGGACATGGGAGGCATGATCTTGAAGACCAGGTCCTGCGCCGCGTCGCGAAGGACGCCAGTAGGATTTCCTTGTGTGTCGCGCACGATCTGCCCGCCTGGCGGGTCGGGCGTCTTGGCGTCAATCTTCGCCAGCTTCAAGGTGACCGAGTTAGCCAGCGACTCGTGGCCGTCATAGCGGTTCACCCAGACCGGCGTCTCCGGCGTGACCGGATCAATGAGTTCCTTGGTTGGCAGGCGCGCCGAGGACCATCTCTGCTCGTCCCAATCGCCGCCGGTGATCCATTCTCCTTTGGGGGTGGTCTTGGCGCGTTGGGCAATTCGCTCCGCGAATTCCTGCGGCGAGGCCGCGTCCTTCAACTGTACCTGCTGGAGGTGGTCGCCGCCATCGACGAAATGTACATGCGCGTCATTGAATCCCGGCAGCAGCAGTTTGCTCTGCGCATCCACGATTCTGGTTTGCGGCCCGTGCCACGCGTCCACTTCGGCCGCACTGCCCACGGCCACGATGCGTTCGCCGATCACTGCCAGAGCTTCCGCCTGCGGGTGCGTTTTGTCGGCTGTCCAGATTTTCGCGTTGGTGATAATGAGATCGGCGGCGGGTTTGCCTTGCGCCATCGCCGCCACGGAAACAACAGAGCCAAAGGACAGCACGGCCAGAAAACGCGAACTCCATCTCATCTTCTTGTTTACCTTTCACCCCATTTGAGCTTGCTGCGCAGCACATCGAAGAATGAACGGTCCGCGAGCTTGAAAAGCTGAACCCGGAATTGCGACTTGGTGCAGCGCACCACGTCGCCCTCCTGCAAGGGCTCGCCCTGCTGGCCATCGATGGTCAAATAGGCCTGCTCGCGGCTCACCGCAACCTTCACCTCGATGGCCGAACTCTCATGCACCACCAGAGGACGATTGGTAAGCGCATGTGAAGCCACCGGAGTAATCACGAAGGCCGGCACTTCAGCCGACAAGATGGGCCCGCCAGCGGCCAGCGAGTAGGCTGTGGAGCCGGTGGGCGTGGCCACGATCAAACCGTCTGCCTTGTAGTCGGAAACAAAGACTCCGTTGACGCGCACTTCAAAATCGGTGATGCGCGCCACGGCGCTCTGGTTCATCACCACGTCATTCAGGGCCTCATAGTCAGCCACGCATTGCCCCTGGCGGCAAACCTGGCAATGCAGCATGGAGCGCAGGCTCACCTGG
>DASVFK010000198.1:0-14677 GCA_036380095.1 Candidatus Angelobacter sp.
TGGGCTACAAGCTGACCAACAAATGGAGTTTCAGCGCCGGCGCGCGCAACGATCTGCGCAAGGACCATTCGCCGCTTGTCCCACTCACCCAGCAGCAGGGCGAGCGCACGGACGCGATCGCGCAGGTAAAGTTCAGTCCCAACGACACCTGGAGCGCTTATACGTTCGTCCAAGACACGGTCGCGACCAGCGGCGGCCGTGAAGACAACAATCGCATCGGCGTGGGCGGCTCCTACCGCCTGACGAAACGCTTCCGCATCGAGGGGGAGGCTTCTGACGGAAACCTCGGCCCAGGCGGAAAGGTTGGCACCAGCTTTCTCTATTCCGAACGGACCAGCCTTTACCTGAACTATTCACTGGAAAACGAGCGGACCGACAATGGTCAGCTGGTGCACGGCAGCTGGGGCAACCTGGTCTCAGGCGCGAAGACGCGGCTCTCCGACAGCTCCAGCGTCTATGTCGAAGAGCGTTACCAGACTGGCGCGTCGCTGGCCGGCCTCACGCACGCCACCGGAATCAACCTGGTGGACAAAGAGCGCTGGAATTTCGGCGGCAGCGCGGAGTTCGGCCAGTTGCGTGACTCGCAGACCGGCGCCGCGACCGATCGCAAGGCGGCCGGGATCCACATGGGCTACGGCCTGCCTAAGATGCAGTTCTCAAGCGCAATCGAGTATCGCCAGGACGACGCGCAACAACCCGACCTGACGCATGCCACAAGGACCATGTGGCTGCTCCGCAGCAACCTCAAGTACCAGCTGACGCCCGACTGGCGATTGATCGGCAAGCTGGACTACTCGATCAGTGATAGCTCGCTCGGCGAGTTCTTTGCCGGCGGCTACACCCAGGCCATCGTCGGCTACGCATACCGCCCGGTACGGAACGACCGGCTGAACGCCCTGATCAAGTACACGTACTTCTTTAACGTCCCGACCACAGACCAACTGGGATTGCAGAACACCGCGGCCCAGTTTCTGCAGAAGAGCCACATCGCGGCGCTTGATCTTACCTACGACCTCACAGCCAACTGGTCCGTGGGCAGCAAATATGCCTACCGGCTGGGAGAGGTGAGCCTCGATCGCGTGCAGTCGAGTTTCTTCGCCAACGCCGCGCAACTCGCGGCTTTGCGCCTGGACTGGCGGTTTCTCAAACAATGGGACAGCCTGGTCGAGGTGCGAACGCTTGACCTCCCGGACATCAATCAAAGCCGCCGCGGCATCCTGGCCGCGATCTATCATCACATCGGAAAGAACCTGAAGGCCGGCGTCGGTTACAACTTCACTGACTTCTCCGACGACCTGACCGATTTGAGGTACAACCACAAAGGCGTATTCGTCAATCTCATCGGGACCAAATGACGCATTTTACCCACCAGGGCCAGTAAGTTTTCTGATTGTTGGGTGTGTCGAGCTTCATGATATTTGTTGGCAGAATTTGGTTGTTTTGGTTGAGCCTTACGCGCTCGCGGCCAGCTTGGGCCGGCGAAGAGCGATCGCACGGCGGAAGATATCCAGGGGGCTGAGTACGCCGGCGATGCGACGGCTGCCGTCTTCCGCAATAACAGGCAAGACTTCAACTTGCTCGCGCAGCATCAGCGCGATTGCATCCGACAACGGCTGCGTGGCAGTAATGCTCGGCGGGTTAACGCGCATGAATCGTTCCAAAGGCGCGTCCGGCCCCACGCGCGCACGCATTCCGTCGTAAAGCTCGGTGCGTCCGCAATAACCCACCAGCGCGCCGTCGTTGTCAGCCACCGGATACCCGGGCTTACCTCCGTGGAAACGATCGACTGCCCGCTCAAGCGTGGTGTTGATGGAGAGTACCTCGGCGGGCGCCGACATCAAGTCGGCCACGCGGCAATACCGCAGCCTGGGTTCGTTCTGCAAGGCGTCCATAAAGCCGGTATAGCTCCGCCCGGCCGCGAGCGAACGCTGCACGGCCTTGTTCAGCGCACCCAGGTTTTCGGTGAGGAGGCGGAAATCGTCGCGGCGCAACGTTACCAGGTCAAGCGCCGTCTCGGCCTTCACGGATGCACTCCGGCGGCCCTGCCCTCCGGGCGCAAGAGCCGCGCCTTCACCAAAATGCTCTCCGGGACCGAGCGTAGCAACGGCAGGGAGGTTCGGATCAAGATAGACACCGGCGCTGCCGCGTTCGATCACGTAAAACTGTTCGCCGCGCTCGCCTTTGCGGAACACAAATTCGCCGGCAGCGTAGTGGGCGCGGCTCAAGCGTTCGGTGCGGGTCATCTGCAGTTGCGTGATGTTGGGCCGGAAGAACGTGCTCCACGCCCAGTCAATGGCGACTTCCACTTTGCGAAGGAAGGTCGGCATCTTGGCAAGATACGCGCCACGCCAAAGGAACCACGCAGGCAGGCCCGAAAGCCTGAGTCCGAAGATTTCTGCGACGGCGTTGCGGTGCCCGATAGAGGCCATCATTCCCAGCGGATGGAATGAAAACGGCCGCGTCTCTTCGTTCTTGAGCACGCGCGCCAGGTTGGCCGCGAGTTGCTTTGCCTGTCGCGTGGCAAATTGCGCGGTGGGCGGACTGGGTTTGCCGTCCCATGCGTTGGGAACGCAGGCGCTGTCGCCGATGGCCCAGACATTCGAGCACCCTGCAACGCGCATGTCGGGACCGGTCTTCAAGCGGCCACGCTCCATGGGCAACCCAAGCGCTTTAACGAACGGGTTGGTGGCGTTGCCGACCGTGCAGACGATCGTCTCGGTCTCAATGCGCTTGCTGCCCTCCAGCAGAACGCTCCCGGCGGAAACTTCTACGGCGCTGGCCTGCAGACGGACATCGATTCCTCTCGCGCGCAGTTTTTCGAAAGCAAACTGGGAGAGCGATTCGGCATGCAGCTCAGGAAGGATGCGGTCCCCGCGCTGCAGCAGGACGATTCGCACAGAGTCGCGGCTTAATTGCGGATAGAAGCGCTGTGCGCGCGCCATGAGATCGTTGATGACGCCGGCCACCTCCACGCCGCTGAATCCGCCGCCAATGACAACCACGGTGAGCAAACGCTGGCGTTCTTCCGGATCGCTCGTGACCGCGGCTTCTTCCAGGCGGCCTATCAGGTCGTTGCCCAGAAACGTTGCATCGCCGAGCGTCTTCAAAGGATAGGCATAGGCGGCAAGACCGGGCACGGCGCTCAAATCAACCACTGAACCGCAGGCGATCACCAGGTGGTCAAAGAAAAGAGCGCCGTGCTCGCCGCCGGCAGAGACGTAGTGCACCTGATTAGTGGACCAGTCCACTTCCGTGGCGCGAGCGGTAAGCCATTGCGTGCGACGGACCATTTGCCGTCCGGGAACAATCACGTGCAGAGGCGAAATCTCGCGCCCCACCGCCTCCGCCAGCAGAGGGCTGAAAACCAGGTGATTCACGCCGGACAAAAGCACAATCTCGGTTTCGTTGCCGGTCAATTTCTCCAGACGCTGCGCCAGGGTGACTCCCGCGAAGCCGCCGCCGACAATTACGATCCTCTTCTTTCCATCCGTACCCGCCCCGGCTGTTTCCGGCTGATCTTTGCTCGCAGCTTTCTGACCAATTGAACGCAAGAAATTCACCGCACACCTCCCACCGCGGCGGCTTGCCATTTCGCACCGGGCCAGGCTGGGCGCTTCTTCGCTAAGACGGGCGAGTGCGTTTGTGCCGGGCCCGCAAATGCGTCTTGAGTGGAGCTTCTGAGAAAGTGTTCGCGCAGCAGGTTGCTGATCGTCGCTGGATTTTGCATGATTACTCCGTGTCCCGCGCCCTGAATCTCGACGTAGCGCGCGCCGTCGATATGCAGGCACAACAAACGGCCAAAGTGCGTGAGCGCGATGCGGTCCTCGTGGGCGCTCACTACCAGCGTGGGAATCGGCGATAATTTGTGCAGTTGAGCCGTGCAATCGTGGGCTGCCAATGCCCTTACCTGCTGCATCATGATCGAAGGTGAGTCCGCAAGGTCTCTGCCGATGATCGGCGCCAGCGTCTCAGCCAGCCGGTCCGGGCAAAGGCCGTCGAGAAACGTCTGCGGAAAGAGAATCTGGAGAAAGGCGTGACGGCGCATGCGACGTGTGCCCAGATGCGTGCGCAAGCCCATCCAAACGGTTGACGGAGTGAGGCGTCCGCCCTCTGCTCCCTTGGAGAAGGTGCAGAGGAGAGAAAGGCTCTTCACGCGTTCGGGCGCGTCCAAAGCCAGCTGCTGGGCAATCACGCCGCCCAGGGAATGTCCCACGACGTGGGCCGATTCCCATCCCACGGCATCGAGAAGAGTGCGCGCGTCGGCGGCCATCTGCTCGACCGTCAAGGTTTCTGCAGCGTTGGTGCTCTTGCCGATGCCGCGGTTATCAAAGGTAAGACACTCGAAATCCGAGGACAGCTCCTTGACTTGCATGTCCCAGCCTGAGCCTGTGACTCCGCAGCCTTGGATGAACAGAACAGGTTCGCCCTTGCCCTTCAGTTCGTAATGTAGCGTTGCGTCCTGTAATTCAAGTAATGGCATATACGATTCCTTCGTCTTTGTATTTATCTCCATTTCAAAATCTCACACCGTCATCCGGCTGAATTTCGCCGCGGCCACACGCAGCAGCACCACGCCCATGGCGAAAAGGATTACCCCGTTCAGCCACAGCTCCCGCAGTCCTGCGCCGCGCAGGATCACGCCGCGCGCCACCTGCATCATGTAGGTGGCGGGAATAAAGTGGCTCACCACGTAAAAGAAGAGCGGCATGGTCTCGCGCGGAAACATGAAGCCGGAAAGAAAGATGCTCGGCAGCATGGTCATCAACGAATACTGCAACGCTTCGGCCTGCGAATTTGCCTTGCACGAGATCAGCATTCCGATCGCCAGATTGACAAAGAGGTAGCAAGTGGTCAGCAGCGTCAAGATGAGGATGTTGCCGTGCATCGGCACCAGGAACACGAAGCGCATAAAGAACAGGATGATCAGGAACTCCACAATTCCGGTGACGAAGTACGGCATGATCTTGCCCAGCATCAGGCCCATGGGACGAATGGGCGTGACCAGCAACTGCTCGATGGTGCCGCGCTCCTTCTCGCGGACCATGGAGAAAGCCGTGAGCATCACCGTGACCATGATCAGCAGCACGGCCATCAATCCTGGCAAGAAGAAATTGGGCGAGCGTGATGCCGGGTTGAACATCATCTTGGGGCGAACTTCAACCGGCGACTTCTCGCCCGCGGGAAGCATGCGGCGCAGCGATTCGTCGAGCCCAAGCGAATTGGCCACGCTCACGGCCGCTGTGGCAACGGAAGAATCCGATCCATCCACCAGCACCATCACCTGCGCCTGGTTGCCCTTGAGCAAATCGCGATCGAAATTCTCAGGGACCTTGATTCCCACGCTGGCGCGTCCGGCAACCATCTCTTCCGTCAGCTCCGCATCGGAGTGGACATACTTGTAAACGCGGAACGTATCTGAATTGCGCAGGCGGTCGATGAACGCGCGGCTCACGGAGCTTCCCGCCACCTCGCTTGCGATCGAGCTGCCACTGGCGTCATACACAGCGGTTTTAACCTGGCGGATGTTGGTGTCAATTCCGCCGCCCAGAATGATCATCTGCATCACGGGCATGACCAGCGCGAAGATCATGGCCATGCGGTCGCGGCGCATGTGCCGCACCTCTTTATAGAAAACCGCGGTGAAACCGCTAAAAAGATCCGTCATGACGCTATCTCCAGTTCTGCCTGCCGCCGCTGGCTGAGTTCCACGAACGCATCTTCCAGCGTCGGCAGCAACGGCCGGACTTCTTCAAATTCGATTCCCCGAGCGTGCAGCTCATCCTCCAGTTCGGGCTGCTCCACGGACTCGTCAACCAGAGCGTGGATGGAGCGGCCGAAGATCGTGGCGCTTCGAAGCATGCTCATCTCTTTGGCTTTACGCAGGGCCGTGGTGATGGCCGGCGCGGCGATCTCAAAGCGGTGCGTTCCTGCCGGAGTCACTTCAGGCAGGGCGCGCAGCGAGTCCGGCGTGCCATCGGCGATCAGCTTTCCGTAGTAGATATAGGCCAGGTGGCTGCACCGTTCCGCCTCGTCCATGTAGTGCGTGGTAACGAAAAACGTGATGCCCCGGCCGGAGAGCTGGAAGAGCAGGTCCCAAAGCTGCCGGCGCGCGACGGGGTCGATGCCGGCGGTAGGCTCATCGAGGAAGAGGACGGTCGGCTGATGCATCAGCGCGCAACCCAGCGCCAGCCGCTGCTTCCAGCCACCGGAAAGGCGTCCAGCAAGGCGATTTACGTAGTTGTTGAGCTTGTTGTCGGCGATGGTCTCTTCAATCTTGTTCTCCAGCGCCTTGCCCTTGAGCTGGTACGCGCGGCCGTAGAATTGCAGGTTTTCCAGGACGGTCAGGTTGTCATACAAGCTGAACTTCTGGCTCATGTAGCCGATGCGTTCACGCACGGAGTCGGTTTTACTCGCCACATCCAGCCCTTCAATGGAAGCCAAACCTTCACTGATAGGCAGGATGCCGGTCAGCATCTTGATCACGGTGGTCTTTCCGCTGCCGTTCGGGCCAAGGAAGCCGAACACTTCGCCTTTTTCGACCGTGAGCGAGACGCTATCGACGGCAACGAAATCGCCAAAGCGGCGCGTGAGGTTTTTGGTCTCAATGGCGGGCATTAGTTTTTCTCCTGGACAAAGCGCACGTCAGCGCTCACGCCGGCGCGTAATGTGTTGTTGGTGTTCTCCACGCCCAGCTTCACGCCGATCACCTGGTGCACCCGCTCATCCTGCGTCTGCACGTTGCGGGGCAGGAACTCAGCCTGTTGGCGGATCTGCTCAACTCGAGCCTGGAATTTTTGCCTGGCATACGAATCAACGTGGAGTTCGGCAGCCTGGCCCACGTGCACGGCAGAGATCTGCGTCTCGGGAACATAGACCATTACGTAAAGCTGGCCGGACTCCAGCAGTTTGGCGATAGGCGCGTTGGCCGGGAGAAGATCGCCCGGGCGCAGGTCCATGGATTCGATCACCGCGGGAGACGGCGAGCGAACTTCGCGCTCCTCCCAGCGCGACTGCATGCTTTTTAGCTCGCCTTCAGCGCGGGTGAGCTCGGCGCGAGCGGCGGCAACATCTTCCGCGCGAAACCCGTGCTCGGCGCGAGCGGAAACAGCGCGAGCAGCGTTGAGCCGGCCTTCAGCCGCGGCCACGGCAAAGCGCGCGCTTTCAGATTGTGCTTTGGCTGCGCGATAACGGTCGCGCGTGTTGTCCAGCGTTTGTTGTGACTGGACGCCCGCGCCGGTCAGCTGCTCCGCGCGCCCAAGCTCGCGCTCGGCGTTGGCTTCATCCGACTCGGCGCGGACCAGGTCCGCGCGGGCCTGCGCGAGCTCAGCTTCGCGGAAGCCGGGAGAGCCGTCTTTCGCCTTCACCGCAGCCTCGGCCTCGGCAATGTCTTCCGGACGCGAGCCGCGCAACATCTTTTCCAGCGCCGCTCGTGCGGCTTCCACACGTCCCTGCGCCTGGAGCATTTGACCTTCCAGATCGCTGCTATCAAATTCCACTAGGAGCTGGTTGGCTTCCACGCGATCCCCTTCATGCACCAGGACGCGGCTGACTCGCCCGCCGACTTTCGATCCCACGTTGATGTTGCGGGCTTCCAGCGTTCCGGAAACGACCATCTCGGCGCGGTGCCGGCTTTTCCATGCGTAACCGCTCAGGCCCGTCACCGCGGCAAGCACCAGAACAGCCACCGCTTTGGCCTTGTGGTTTTTCATCTTCGGCTTCATGCTCTTGTTTCTCCGTTTCGTCTTACGCACAGCAACTAATGCAGGGCGTGTGCCAAAACTCGAAACTCTTCACGTCGCGCGAAAAGCATTTGGTTTGACAATGAGTTAGGACGACCACCGCTGTGGCGGCCAGGTGCATCTGCCAAAGGGCGCCTGCCGAATATTGGGCAGATTGCCGAGAGACGGGCAGGCTGTGGCGAGCCGGGTACGATTGCGGTAACATCTTTGGCGACAAGACCTTGCCCCAAGAAAGCCGAGGAGCTATGGAGCGTGCTGCCTCCCCTGCGGTGCCCTCCGACCTTTTGCGGCGCTACCAAACGCTGCTGGAGGTCGGCGAGGTCATCCACGCCTATCGTGACCTGAACGAACTCTTCCACAGTCTTGCTGAAATCCTGCGCCAGGTCATCGTCTTCGACGGTGTAGGCGTGGGGTTGGTCGATGAACGCAGGGAGTCGCTACGCCCCGTTCTGGTTGAAACCAGGGCGCCGCTCCCAGTCGAGCTTGCGCCGTCCGTGCCTGTGAATGCCATTCCTGCCGGGTGGGTCGTAGAGCACCAGCGGTATATGCGATACCACGTGGATGAGGACGCCTCGAAGTATCCTTTCCATCGCGACATGCTGCTCCGGGCCGGCACCAAGGTGAGTTACTCGCTGCCTCTCAGCACTTCGATGACGCAACTTGGGGTCATCCTGTTCGCGTTTAAGCAGGACGTGCATCTTGAAGACGCTGAACTGGAATTCATGCAGTTGGTGGCCGACCAAGTTGCTGTTGCCATTGAGAACGCGTTGAACTTTCAAAAGGCGCAAACGGCCAAATCAGAGCTGGAGCGCAGAAATGAGCAACAGAGTCTGCTGCTGAAGCTGACCAATTATCTGGTGTCAAACCTGGAGTTCAAGGAGCTGCTCCAGGCGGTGGCGACGGGCGTCCGCCGGGCTGTGCCGTGCGCCGGCGTTGCCGTGGTATTGCCGAACGCCGAGAGAACACTATTAAAGGTTGAGGCCCTCGACTTCCCTGACAGCTGCGGCTACTTCACCAAAGACTTCACCATACCCATGGCAGGGTCCATGACCGGCAAAGCCTTCGCCGCGATCGAACCGCTGCTTCTCAACAAGGTGGAAGACAAGGATTACATGCCTCCTGTCCTGGCCATGATTAAGGGGGAAGGGTTCAAGTCGCACTGTTTTATTCCTTTCTCCAGCCGCGGCCAGACCCTGGGGGTTCTTACCCTGGCCAGCCGGGAAGAGAATACGTTCGTCGCATCGGACGTCGAGTTCCTTAAGCATGTGGCAGCGCAGGTGACGCTGGCTTTTGAGAACTCGCTGAACTACGAGCGGGTGCGGGCCGCCGAACAGGAACGAGAAAGAGAGCGCGACCGCCTGCAAGTGCTGATGAACCTGACCAACCAGCTCGTCTCCAATATCGAATTGACCGAGTTACTGCGCGAGGTGGCCACGTCCGTTCGCAGGATCGTTCCCTGTGCCTGCCTGGTTGTGCTTCTTCCCAACGCCGACAGGACCCGGTTGGTCTTGCGGGCCGTGGACTTTCCCGACCGGCGCGGATTTTTGAAGGACGATTTTTCCGTGCCCGTGGACGGGTCCATGGGCGGTAAGGCTTTTCGCACAGCCACAACCATCGTGAAGAACGACGTTTATCCGGAGAACTATCACCCTGAGGTCTACCGCATCATCAGCGGTGAAGGTTTCCACGCCCAATGCATGGTCCCGCTGTTGAGCCATGGACGGGCCCTGGGCACCTTGGCGCTGGCCCGGCGCGATGAAAGTCCCTTCCTGCCCGATGACGTCCAGTTCCTCAACCACATTGCCGGACAGGTGGCGCTGGCAGTCGAGAATTCCTTGAGTTTCGAGGCGGTGCGCGAAGCCGAGCAGCAGGAAAAGCGAGAGCGGGACCGGCTGCAGTTGCTGATGGAGCTTACCAACCATCTGGTATCGAACCTGGACCTTCAGCAGCTGCTGCAGGCCGTGACCACAAGCACGCGCAAAGTGATGCAGTGCGCATGCGTGGCCGTGCTTCTCCCGGAAGCGGACGGGGCCCATCTGAGGGTCCACAAGCTGGACTTTCCCGAAGGCCGAGGGCTCTACGTTGAAGGCTACCGCATTCCCACTGATGGTTCTTTTTCCGGCAAGGCATTCAAAACGGCCACAACCATGATCGTCAACGAGCTTGATCCCGGCAATTACCGGCCTGAGGTTTATCAAATGATTGTGGATGAGGGCTTCCAGGCGCAGGGCTTTGTGCCGTTGTTGCATCGCGGCCGGGCGCTGGGCGTGATGGCGTTGGGTCGCCGTGAGACGGATCCTTTCGGGCCTGAAGAAACTGATTTTCTTGCCCACATTGCCGGGCAGATTGCGATCGCCGTGGAGAACTCGCTGAGCTATGAAGCCGTTCGGGCCGCGGAGCAGGAACGGGCGAGTGAACGCGACCAACTTCAATTGCTAATGGACCTGAATAACAATCTTGCGTCCAACCTCCAACTAGGCGAGCTCCTGCAGGCCACAGTAGCCAGTGTTCGCCGCCTGATGCAATGCGATATCGTGACCATTCATCTGCCAAATCCTGAGGGCACCGCTTTACAGACGACCGCGGTGGATTTTCCTGATGGCAGATGGGTCCTGGATGAAGTCAACACAGTACTGGAAGGAACGTTGCATGCCGAGGTCTTCAAGACGGCCACACCTCTCTCCATGGCCCGCATTGATCCCTCCAGATTTCCTCGTGAAGCTGAGTTTCTGGCCAATATGGGAATCATGGGCGGATGCATCGTTCCCATGATTCACCGCGGAAGAGTTCTCGGGAACCTGGGGCTGGGCAGGTGCGAAGAGAAAGAGTTCACTCAAGAGGAAATAGAATTCCTGAGCCAGTTCGGCGCACAGGTGGCCATCGCGATTGAGAACGCCCTGGCCTACCGCGAGATCGGCGAGCTGAAAGAGAAGCTCTCGCAGGAGAAGCTGTACCTTGAAGACGAGATCCGCAGCGAGATCAACTTCAAGGAGATCGTGGGCGAGAGCGCGTCCCTGAAGGCGGCGCTGGACAAGATAGCAACTGTGGCGGCCTCGGATGCGACGGTCCTGATCCTGGGCGAAACCGGTACCGGCAAAGAGCTGGTGGCACGCGCCATTCACGATGCCAGCAAGCGCAAAGGGCGGACTTTCGTGAAACTCAACTGCGCCGCCATTCCCACCGGCCTGCTGGAAAGCGAGCTGTTTGGCCACGAAAAAGGCGCATTCACCGGGGCAATCGCGCAGAAGATCGGGCGCATGGAACTGGCCAATGGCGGGACGCTCTTTCTGGACGAGGTCGGCGATATTCCGCTGGAGCTGCAACCGAAACTGCTTCGCGCCTTGCAGGAGCGCGAGTTTGAGCGGCTGGGCAGCGTGCGCACGCAGAAGTCGGACGTGCGCATTCTCGCGGCAACCAACCGCGATTTGCAGGAAATGGTCGCCGACAAGGAGTTCCGCAGCGACCTTTACTACCGGTTGAACGTTTTCCCCATCGCCATCCCGGCGTTGCGCGACCGGCACGGCGACATCCCGCGCCTTATCCGCTATTTCGTGAGCAAGTACGCCAAGAAGATGGACAAGCGCATTGAGACGGTTCCTTCCGCCGCCATGCAGAAGCTGCAGGCGTGGCATTGGCCGGGCAACGTGCGCGAACTCGAAAACTTTATCGAGCGCTCAGTGATTCTGACGCAAGGCGCCACGCTGCACGTCCCGCTCGCCGAACTGCAAGCCCAGGACACGGACGGCGAGGCAGCGCCCGCCTCGCTGCGCGATACCGAACGCGAGCACATCTTGAAGATCCTGAAAGAAACGAGAGGAACTCTGGCCGGCCCCAACGGCGCCGCAGCCCGCCTGGGGGTGAAGCGGACAACGCTGCAATACAAGATGAAGAAGCTGGGCATCACCCGTGATTCCTACTAGCCCATTGCCTAACTGCTGGCAATCTGCCGAATATCCGGCAGCTACGCTTCGGCACCCAATCGCTGCTGACAGCCACCGTTAGGCGTAAGTCACTGTTAAATCATGTAGTTGCGTGTGCTTGTGTGCGCGGCACAGTTTGGCAGCCTCCCTGCATTACTCACGGGCGTGAACAACGCAACGCAAATCGAAGTGATTCGTCCCCTGAGCGCAGCCTTTACGAAAGGAGGCCCAAGGCTGCGCTCCTCCTTACTCGTGCGCTGCATTCGGCACCTGAAGTTGTTCGTAGACATCTCGGCAAGATTGGTACTGCACGTCCTGGGAAACGCAAGGTTGGCCATCTTGCCGGACATCATCGCCGGACTTTTCAAGCTTTATCTCGGGAGTCATAGATAGCCATGTTGAGAATCAGTGTTTTCAATGAACCGTACTCGGTCACCCTCAAGGCGGAAGGCAAGATTATTCAAGACTGGGTGTCTGAGCTCCGCAATGCCTGGCTGGCCATGCTCAGCGAGGCAGGCAAGAGAAAAAAGGTGATCGACCTTTTTAACGTGTCCTTCGTCGACGAGCTCGGCCGGCAGCTGCTGAAAGACATGCACGCTGCCGGCGCGCAGCTGGTGGGCTCCGGGCCCATGATCTCGGGATTGATTGAAGAAATCCAGAGCCCCGCACCCAAATATCGGCCGCGAACGCTAAAGAAAGTGTTGCTGTCGCTTCTCTTTCTACTCCTGGTCGGACTCGCGAAGGCAGCGTTTGGCCAGGCCCCGCCCGCGCGGGAAGTCCTCAAGCTTCAGGACGCAATCCGCATGGCACGAAACAACAACCTGCAGATCAAGATCCAGCAACTGGAGCTCTCAAAGGCCAATGACAGCGTGGCGATCGCCAAGACCAAGAGGCTGGCATCGTTCTCCACTGATCTTTATGGCTCAGGCTTGCTCGCGCCGATCTCGTTTACCTTCGATCGCGGGGCCTTGGGCACGTTTCCCGCAACCGGACCGATTCCTGACAAGAAAACCGAGATCACAGCGCCCAGGAATTTCAATTTCTTTGTGAATACGCAAGTGCGCCAGCCAATTTCGCAGATCTACAGGATCAACCTGGGCGTGCGCGCGCAGGAGGCGGGAAAGAAGATCGCAAGCGAGCAGGCGCGGCAGCTCGATCAGCAGGTGGTGCATGACGTCCGCGAGGCTTACCTGGCTATCGTGCAGACGCGCAGCGCCCTGGTGGCCAACCGGAGCCGGTTGAGCAGCTTGCGCGAGTTGAGCCGTGTGCTGCAGGCCCGCCTGCAACTGCAAACCGTGCTGCCGGCTGACATGATGGAAGCAAAGGCGGCGCTGGCGCGGGCCGAACAAGATGAGCTGACCTATAACGACGATCTGGCAACCCGGAAAGAGCAGCTGAACGTACTTCTCGGCCGGGACCCTGCAACCGAATTCGAAGTGGAAGCCGTTCCAGCCATGGAGTGGCAGGACCAGGACCTGCCATCTCTGCAGGCTCGTGCCGTGGCGCTGCGGCCTGAGGTGCGCGCTTACGACCAGCGCGAAAAAGCCGCCGACTATGACCGGCGGATCAAGAAGGCCGAAAGGCTTCCCGACGTCGGGGCATTCGTGAATTACATATCCCCGTTTAACGTGGATGTTGTACCCAGATACACCGCGGCTGCCGGCATCCAGGTCACGTGGGAGCCTTTCGATTGGGGCCGGCGCGGCCACGAGCTCGCGCAGAAAGAAAAAATCGTGGAGCAGACCCGGCTCGCCGGCCAGCAGCAGCGCGATGCCGTGCGCATTGAGGTGGCGCATGCTTTTCGCAGCTTGCAGGAGGCACGCATGCTGGCGGAAGTGACGCAACTGAACGCCGAGGCCGCGCAGGAGCGGCTCCGCGTGGTGACGAACCAGTTTGAGGAGCGCGCCGCGCTGGCCAAAGACGTGCTCGACGCGCAGAACAAAGTGGCCGATGCACAACACAAACAGCAGGAAGCTCTCTTGGCCTACTGGAAGGCCAAGGCGGACTTTGTGAAAGCAATGGGAGAAGATTATGAAAGCTAACTTGGTTATCGCCGCGCTCTTCAGCCTGGCGCTTGCCGGATGCGCGAAAAACAACACCGCGGCGGAGCGGCCCATCCCTGTGAGCGCTGCAACCGTGGAAATATACGGCGGTCACGACGTTAAACGCTTTTCCGCGCTGATTGAGCCTTATGAGCAGGTTGATCTCTCTTTTCGCGTCGGCGGTTACGTGCAGGAGATCGCCCAGGTCCGTGGGATTGACGGCCATTCGCGCGCAATCCAGGACGGCGACAAGGTTGGGCGCGGAACGGTGCTGGCGCGGCTCAATTCGTCCGATTATAAGGCGCGCGTGCAACAGGCCAGATCGTCGGTTGCCGAAACTGAGACGCTGCTGGCCAAAGCAGAACTCGATCGCGCGCGAGCGACCAAGCTTTTCGAGTCGCAGAGCCTGACCAAGCCGGAATACGATGCCGCGATTTCTAACTACGACGCTACGAGCGCGCGGCTGCACTCGGCCCGCGCCAGGCTGGCGGAAGCGAGCGTCTCCGCCGACGACACCGCCTTGCATGTTCCGTTTGCCGGCACGATCCTGAAGCGCAACATTTCATCGGGTTCGCTCGCAGGGCCGGGGATGCCCGCGTTCGTGCTTGCCGATACGTCAGCCGTCAAGGCCGTCTTCGGTGTACCGGACCGCCTGATCGCGGGCATGAAACTGGGCAACACACTCACGCTGCGGACTGAGGCTCTGGCGGATCGCGACCTGCACGGTCGCATCACGCGTGTATCAGCTTCGGCCGACCCCAAGAGCCGTGTGTTTGAAGTCGAAGTCTCGATCCCAAACAAGAACGACCAGCTCAAAGTCGGCATGGTGGCGGCGCTGGTGATTGAAGACAAGTCGCCGGAGATTGGCAGTCCTGTAATTCCCATCAGCGCGGTTGTTGGCTCAGCGACGCAGCCGGGCGGCTACGCCGTGTACTACGCCGCGCAGGAAAACGGAAGCTACGTCGCGCGGCTCAGG
>DASVFK010000199.1:0-2168 GCA_036380095.1 Candidatus Angelobacter sp.
CCCCCCAGACGGCTTCGCCATGCTCGAGCGCGATTTTGACGCCGTCTTCCTCGGCGCGCTGGGCGATCCCCGCGTGCCGACCAATATCCACGCCAAGGAAATCCTGCTGGGCATGCGCTTCAAGATGGACCTTTACGCCAACGTCCGCCCGGTGAAGCTGCTGGATGAATCGCTCTGCCCGCTCAAGGGCGTGAAGCCGGCCGACGTGGACTTTGTGGTGGTGCGCGAAAACACGGAAGGCCCTTACGTTGATGCGGGCGGCGTCTTCAAGCAGGGCACGCCGGACGAGATCGCCACACAGGAAGACTTCAATACGCGCAAGGGCGTGGAGCGGGTGGTTCGCTTCGCCTTTGAGCTCGCGCGCAGGCAGAAAAGAAAAAAAGTGCTGATGTCGGACAAATCCAACGTCATGACCTATGCCGGCGGGCTGTGGCAGCGCGTTTTCAAGCTGGTAGCGGCCGAGTACAGCGACATCCAGTCGCAACACATGTACGTGGACGCGCTCTGCATGCACATGGCGCGCGACCCGAAGCAGTTTGACGTGATCGTGACCAACAACATGTTCGGCGACATCATCACCGATCTGGCAGCGGCGCTGCAGGGCGGGCTGGGCATGGCCGCCAGCGGCAACATCCATCCCGGCAAGACCTCGATGTTTGAGCCGGTGCATGGTTCGGCGCCGCCTTTTGCCGGGAAGAACGTTGCCAACCCCATCGGCGCGATCTCCACGGCGGCCATGATGCTGGAGCACCTGGGCTTCAGCAAGGAAGCCGAGCGGATCAATCAGGCGGTGCTGGAAGCCGTGCGCCAGAAGAAGACGACGGCCGACATCGGCGGAAGCTTGGGGACGAGGGAAGCGGCGGAGTGGATTGCAACTGGTTTATCCCGAGCGTAGCGAGGGAGCCCTTTAGCAAACGACGACAGCGCGGTTGCCAACTCTGAGCTGTAGCACAAAATAAATTTACACCACTCACTGTCAAAAATTTCCATTTCACATTTTATTTTCTACAATTCCGTACTTTCTCTATTCGCACGCAAGCTATCGTCTGTTATCCTTGCTGTGCGTAGGAGAACGCCCGTCAATGAAATGCACTATCCCAAACTCGGTGCGGAGGCTGACAGAACTATTGCCTAGTTCTGATGGCCTGTGGGCGTTTAAGTATTCTCTTAGCTAACCTCAGGCGCTTCAGTCCTACGCAAAGCCATTAACTAAGAACCGCTGGGTGGCGTGCTGCGAAAGCGCAGCTTTCGCGGCCCCGAAATGAAGCATCACGGTTACTTCGACTTGTTTCGACCCATGCCGTAGCTGCTTGTTCCCCCGGCGAAATGGTTGATCATCAACGGCTTATGCCCTCATTACAGATTCATGGCGGTGCGAGCGGCCTCGTGCCCTTTCTTAAGTGTCGCACTTGATTCGGTCAGTGGCGAAGACTGCGGATACTTCGCTGTTAACGAAGGCGGGTAAAACCGCCATCCGCGGTCGAGCGTTCCCTGACCTTGATTTCAGTCGGTGGTGGAAGACGGGAGATACTTCCACTCAATGAGTGCAGCGCAGAGTTGGGAGCTCTGCCGGATCAACGAATACCTTCCGCGGCGGAGGCGTAGCCTCGATGCGCAAGGCAGCGGAAGACAGTGCGACCCGATGCACGCTCCTGTCGCTTGTTCCCCGACTGATTTTTGTGGTGATAAGTATGCGGCGCGGCCGATTGGCGCGCCGAGCCGCAGGCCTCAGGAGCAGAAGCTCTTTGAGCGATTGTTGCGCATCGGCGGTTTGGAGCGCAGCGACAGGAATAACGGGGTTGCCGGCTGCCAGGTCCGGGCAGACGCGGAAGCGAGCGGTCTGGAGAGGCCTCTTTGCCCGGGCCTTGCCGGCAATTGACGATTGACAACAACGATTTTCGGAAGGAGCCGAGCTTAAGTTGCAACACCGTGCTCCTTCCGGGCAGTGGACGTTGAAAAACTTGGCTTCCACCAGTGGTGGAGAACAGAGCTACTCACTTGTTCGGAGACGCAGGATGACAGCCCATCGCGCCCAAAATCGGGCCGCGATGGGGGCCCAACCCTGCCGGCTTCTCGAGAGCTGTAGTTCAGATAGAACAACGAACCCTTACGCTCGGTTCGAATGTTCCCTGTGAGGAAGCATGGTTTTCAACGTTGCTGCGCATGAA
>DASVFK010000200.1:0-40456 GCA_036380095.1 Candidatus Angelobacter sp.
GTCCTTACTGCAGAGTCAGTGTTCCGTTGACCAATACCACCTGATAGTTCACCAGCACCGGGTTCGGGTCCGCGCTGGGCGTGATCGGGTACGTGCCCGCCGGGCTGGTCGCATCAGCCGTGGTGGTGTACGTCGCCGTAATCACATCAGTGTTCTTCAGGCCGACAATCGTGCCGGTCAAGGTTGGGATGGTGCCAACCGGTGAGGTGAAGCTATCGGCCGTGATCGTCAGCACCGCCGGGGTAATCGTCAGGGTACCGTTGGTGCTGGTCACCACGTAATTGGCCAGCGCGCCGGTCCCGTTGTCCGACAACGTGGGAACGATTGGATACGTTCCCACCGTCGTTGTCGGATCCGTCGCACTAGCATAAGTTGCCGTGATGTTGTCAGCATTCTTGATACCCACAATGGTGCCGGTGAAGACCGGGTTGGGATCTCCGTAGAAGCGGCTGGCGTCAGCGGCCGTCACGCTCAGAGGCGCCGGGTTGACGGCGAGCACGCCGTTGACCAGCGTGATGGTGTAGTTGCCGGCCTGGTTATTAGGATCAACCACAGTCGGGATAATCGCGTAGTTGCCGACAGGGCTGGCAGGAGTCGCCGGGCTGCTGAACGTTGCGCCGATGTTGTCGCCGTTCTTAAGTCCGACCACCGTGCCGGTGAATGCAGGGTTGGGATCACCGAACAGCCTGCTGGCGTTGGCCGCGGTAATGGTCAGTGGAGCCGGAGTGATCGTGAGCGTGCCGTTGTTGATCGTCACGCTGTAGTTGGCCAGCACTGCAGCTGTGGCAGCCACGCTGGGCGTGATGGGATAAGTGCCCACTGGGCTCGCGGACGTGGCTGTGGTGCTGTAGGTGGCCGTAATGGCATCGCCGTTCTTGATGCCGGTGATGGTGCCGGACAAAGCCGCAACCGGATCACCGAACACCATGCTCGCGTTGGCCGCGGTTACAGTCAGTGGAGCCGGCGTGATAGTGAGCGTGCCGTTGTTGATCGTCACGGTGTAGTTGGCCAGCGCGCCGGTGCCATTGTCAGACACCGTGGGCACGATGGGATACGTTCCCACCGGGCTGGTCGAAGTCGCCGTGGTGCTATAGGTCGCGGTGATGTTGTTCCCGTTCTTGATTCCGGTGATGGCGCCGCTCAGCGCCGGGACCGCATCACCGAACACCATGCTGGCGTTGGCCGCGGTTACGGTCAGCGGAGCCGGTGTGATCGTCAGCGTTCCGTTGTTGAGCACCACCGAGTAGTTGGCCAGGGCGCCCGTACCGTTGTCAGACACCGCAGGCACGATTGGATACGTGCCCACGTTGCTGGTGGAGGTCGCCGTGGTGCTGTAGCTGGCCGTGATGTTCTCACCGTTCCTGATGCCGGTGATCGTGCCGGTCAAAGCCGGGACTGCATCACCGAAGATCATGCTGGCGTTGGCCGCGGTTACGGTCAGCGCAGCCGGATTCACGGTGAGCGTGCCGTTGACGCTGGTTACGGTGTAGTTGGCCAGCGCACCGGTGCCGTTGTCAGACAGTGTGGGCACGATTGCATACGTACCCACCGGGCTGGTCGCGGTGGCGGTGGTCGAATAAGTCGCGGTGATGTTGTCGCCGTTCTGGATACCCGTGATGGTACCGGTGAGCGCCGGGTTCGGATCGCCATAGGCCCTGCTGGCGTTGGCTGCGGTTACGGTCAACGCTGCCGGATTCACGGTGAGGTTGCCGCTGCCGCTGGCCGCCTGGTTGTTGGCGTCGCCGGCAAAGCTGGCAGTCACGGCTCCAGGATGCGAGCCGGCTGCAGTGGCGCCCAGGCTGGCGACAACCGAGGCCGCACCCGTCGCATCGGTCACGGCGCTGCCTGCCGGCGATCCGTTCAGCGTGAAGCTAAGCGTCTTGCCGGAGAGCGGGCCACCCACTGTGCTCAGGGTTGCAGAGAGCGTGACGCTTCCGCCATACGTGCCGCTGGCCGCAGCCACCACCACCGTGGTGGTGGAGGGCTGGGCAACCGTCACGTTGACGCTGGCCGTGTTGTTGGCCGCGTTGGGATCAACCGCCGAGCTGTTCGAGATGCTCACGCTGTTGGTCGCAACTGTGCCGTCTGCAATCGAGAGGCTGGTGGAAGCCACCAGGGTAACGGTCTGTGACTCGCCGCTCTGCAGCAGGTAGAAGCTGGCTGCGCCAGAGTTGCCGATGCAGGCGCCGTTGCCCGTTGCCGAGCAGGAAACCACGCTGAAGCCCGCAGGCAGAGTGTCAGTGACAGTGGCTGCCGCCGGATCAGCTCCATTGTTGGTCACGCTGATGTTGTAGGTCACGTTGTTGCCGGCCACCACGCTGGTGGACGAAGCCGAAACGCTGACGCTGAGATCAGCCGTGCTTGCCATCCGCGGCGGATAGGCAACCAGGTCTTGCACCTGGCCTGCGCCGCTGATCGCCGTATCGCTCAGTTGCGAGAGTGATCCCGCACCGCCGATGCGAAGCACGGCCACGCCGAACGTATCGTCAGCCACATAGAGCAGGCTGCCGGAGCGGTCCGTCGCCATGCCCACAGGAGCATGCAAAGCGCCGAAGCTACCCAGGCTGCTTAGGCTGCCGCCCGCCTCGCTAAACGAGCTAACGTTGGCGCTGCCGCTGTTGCTGGCGAACAAGAACCCATCGTTCGGGCTGAGCAGGACAACGTTGGAGTTGATGGCGCCGATGCTGAACGGGCTTCCAGCCACGGCTGCGAGCGCGCCGCTGGCGCTGACCGTCCAGGCATCCGCCAGGGACGCGGTCGGGTCGGCTTCTGCTCCGAACAGCAAGCTGCTGGTGGAGCTGAAGTCAAGACCTGCCAATGTCGCCGTTCCGGTCTTCGCGAAGGGCGAGCCGGCCACGGCGATCAGTGAACCATCAGCATTGATGGTGTACATCGAGACGCTGGTCCCGTTGGAGACTGCCAGGAACTGGCCGTTGGCTGAGATCTTCATGCCGGCGTTCGGCACGACAGAGTTCGTCGCCGTGGAGAGCGCCGTCAATGCGCCGCCCGCGCCGATGCTGAAGGTCCGCACCTGGCCGTTGCTGGAGGCCATCAGGAAGCGGCCGTCCGGCGTTGCCGCCAGCGAGATGCCGCTGCACGCATCCAGCGTAAGGCCGGAGGCGAACGGCGATCCCGCTGCCGCAGTCAAAGCCCCGCTGGCCGGGTCGATGGAGAATGCGCTGATGCTCCGGTCGCCGCCGTTGGAGACGAAGAGCAGGTTGTTGCCGGCGCTCAGAGCCAGGCGGTTGACCGACGAGCAAGCCGCGTTCGCGCCCAGACCACCAGTGGCAACCGGCGAGCCGGCGAGTGCGGTCAACGAGCCATCAGCAGCCACGGAATAGCCGTTGATGCTGTTGCCTGCGGCCGCCTGGTTATTGACGAACACAAAATTCGCCGTGGGCGCCGCGTTCACGGTCAGAGTGCCGTCCGTGGACGTGACGGTGTAGTTGCCAAGCTTCCCGGCTGGATCAACCAGGGTCGGAGTAATCGGATACGTTCCGGCCGGGCTGGTTGCAGTAGCGGTGGTCGAGTAGGTCGCCGTAATCGGGTCGCTGTTCTTGATTCCCGCGATGATTCCGGTGAACGGCGGATTCGGCGTGCCGAAGAGGCGGCTCGCGTTGTCCGCAGTCACGCTCAACGGAGCAGGATTGATCGTCAGCGTGCCGTTGTTGATGGTCACCGTGTAGTTGCCGAGCTTGTTCGTGGGATCGATCAGCGTGGCCACGATGGGATACGTTCCCACCGCGCTGGTCGGATCGGCCGTGGTGCTGAACGTCGCCGTGATGGGATCAGCGTTCTTGATCCCCACGATGGTGCCGGTGAAGACCGGGTTCGGGTCGCCATAGAGGCGGCTGAAGCTGTTGACCGTCACCGTCAGTGGGGCTGGGTTCACCGTCAAGATGCCGTTGTTCACGACCACAACATAATTGGCAAGCGCGCCGGTGCCGTTGTCAGACAGCGTGGGAATGATGGGATAAGTTCCCACAGGGCTGGCCGGAGTCGCTGGGCTGGCGTAAGTGGCGGTGATGTTGTCACCGTTCAAAATGCCGGTGATGGTGCCGGTAAAGACCGGGTTGGGATCGCCGTACAGCCGGCTGGCGTTGGCCGCCGACACCGTCAAGGTTGCCTGCGCGATCGTCAGAGTGCCGTTGATGCTGGTGACAGCGTAATTCGCCAGGGCGCCGGTGCCGTTATCCGAGAGTACGGGAATGATCGGATACGTGCCTGCCGGACTGGTGGCCGTGGCCGTGGTGGTGTAAGTCGCCGTAATGTTGTCGCCGTTCTTGATGCCTACGATGGCGCCGGTGAACACCGGGTTCGGCTGGCCGAAGCCACGCGTTGCGTTGGCCGCGGTTACGGTCAAAGGCGCAGGCGTGATGGTGAGCGTGCCGTTGTTCGAGGTCACGCTGTAGTTGCCCAGCTTGTTGGTCGGGTCAACCAGGCCGGGCGTGATGGGATACGTGCCCACCGGGCTGAGCACGGTCGCCGTGGTGGCATAAACCGCGGTGATGTTGTCACCGTTCTTGATGCCGGTGATCGTTCCCGTGAACGTCGGGTTCGGGTCACCATACAGGCGAGTTGCGTTGGCCGCGGTCACGGTCAGCGGAGCCGGGTTCACGGTCAGCGTGCCGTTGTTGATGGTCACGGTGTAGTTGGGCAGCTTGTTGGTCGGATCAACCAGGGTAGCCGTGATGGGATACGTTCCCACCGGGCTGGTCACGGTCGCCGTGGTGGCATAAGTCGCGGTGATGTTGTCACCGTTCTTGATGCCGGTGATGGTGCCGGTGAGCGCCGGGTTGGGATCGCCGTACAGGCGGCTGACGTTGGCCGCGGTCACCGTCAAGGGCGCCGGGTTCACGGTCAGGATGCCGTTGTTGCTGACGATTACGTAGTTGGCCAGGGCCCCGGTGCCGTTATCCGAGAGCACAGGCACGATGGGATACGTGCCTACCGGGCTCGCTGGCGTAGCCACACTCGTGTAAGTGGCGGTGATGTTGTCGCCATTCACGATGCCGGTGATCGTTCCGGTGAAGACCGGGTTGGGATCGCCGTACAGCCGGCTCGCGTTATCGGCGGTCACCGTCAAGATGGCAGCCGTAATGGTCAGCGTGCCGTTATTGATGGTCACGGTGTAGTTCGGCAGCTTACCGGTTGGATCAACCAGCGCCGGAATGATGGGATACGTTCCCGGCGGGCTGGTAATCGTGGCCGGCGTACTGTAGGTGGCCGTGATGTTGTCATTGTTCTTGATGCCGACGATGGTGCCGGTGAAGACCGGGTTCGCCTGGCCGAAACCACGCGTGGCGTTAGCCGCGGTCACCACCAAGGGAGCCGGGCTCACGGTGAGTGAACCGTTGTTAGCGGTCACCACATAGTTCACCAGCGTACCGGTGCCGTTGTCGCTCAGCGTCGGGATGATCGGATACACCCCCACCGGGCTGGCCGGCGAGGCCGTCGTTGTATAGATGGCGGTGATGTTGTCGCCATTCTTGATTCCGGCAATCGTGCCGGTGAACGCCGGATTCGGATCGCCGTACAGGCGGGCCGCGTTTGCCGCGGTCACAACCAGAGCTGCGGGCGTGATCGTCAGCGTGCCGTTGTTGACTGTGACAATGTAGTTCGCCAGCGCTCCGGTGCCGTTGTCAGACAGCGTCGCAGTAATCGGATACGTTCCGACGAAGCTGGTGATGGTGGCCGTGGTGCTGTAGGTGGCGGTGATGTTGTCGCCGTTCTTGATGCCGACGATGGTGCCCGTGAACGCCGGATTCGGGTCGCCATAGGCGCGCGTGGCGTTGGCTACGTTCACCGTGAGAGGCGCCGGGTTCACCGTCAACGTGCCGTCCACGAACACAAAGACGTAGTTCACGGCGGCAAGCGTGCCGGCGGTGCAGCTAATCGGGTAGGCGCCCACCGGGCTGGTCAACGTCGCGGTGGTAGTGCAATCGGCCGTGCCGCTCACCACGGAAATGTCGTCGCCATTCACGAATCCGGTGATGGTGTACGTCAGCGGCGGATTGGGATCGCCATAGAGCCTGGATTGGTTGTCCGCGGTGACAGTCAACTGCGCTTTGGTGACGATCAGATCGCCGGTTGCACTGCTGGCGGAGTAGGTGGCATCACCGCCGAACGTGGCTGTGAACGCCGCCGGATGCGTGCCCACGGTAGTGAAGCCCAGCGGAACACTCACTGTAGCCACGCCGCTGCCATTGGTAACCGCGTTGTATTGGCTATTGTTCTGGTTGAAATTGAACCCGACCGTCCTGCCCGCGAGTGGGGCGTTGGTGTTTGCATCGACCAAGGTCGCGGTGACAACGGCCACTCCTCCATACGGACCGGTGGCGGTGGGAACGGTGATGCTGCTGGTACCAACCGACCCGATGGTCACATTCACTGACTTCGTGGTATCGCCAGGTATCGAGTCAACCACTGACATGTTGCTGATGGTTGCGCGATTGCTAATCACCGTGCCGTTCGGCGTGGAGCCTGCCGTAGTACCCGTGATAAGAGCGGTGCGCGTCTCTCCTGACGTCATGCCGTTGAACGTGACTTGTTGGGAGACGATGCCCGGAGCAACCACCTGGCCGCCGCTGCTGCTGGCGCCTGCGGCAGTCTGGTTATAGGTGAAGCTTGTGGGCGTAGGAACGGAAGTGATGCTAAATGTTCCGTTGAAGCTGGTGTTGGCCACGCCCTGGATCGAAACCGACTTGCCCGCGAAGAGCTGATGCGGCACCGAGGTGGTGATTGTAACCACGTTCGAGGAACGCACGGCCGTCACGATAGGCGGCCGCGGAGCGAATGTCGCGCTGCCGCAGGTTCCGGCGCCAACCGTGACCAGGCATACGGCGCTGCTCATGCTGCCGCCGCCGGCAGTGTCCGTGGGAGGAACGACGCGAGGTCCGGTGACGGTGCCGCCGCTGCTCAGCGCATCGACTCCCGCCTGCGCGTAGGTAAACGAGTGCGCTGTCGGCTGGGACAGGACCGTGAAGCCCGTTCCGTTGAAGCTGGTATTGGCCACTCCGCTGATGTCGACCAGGGTGCCCGGGGCAATCTGAATTACCTGCGTGCTTGTGATGGTTACCACCCCTGCGAGACGCTGTGCTCCGTTGGTGGCAATCGGGATTGTGGGCCGCGGGAACTGTGTAAGCGGAATGGTTTGGTTATAAGTGAAGCTGGTCGGGCTGGGAACAGAGACGACTGTGTATACGCCGTTAAAAGTCGGATCTGTAAGGAAGAAGCCGGACGAAAGGGTATTCGGCGTGGTTGGAGCAGGCACCGCGCCAACGGTTACGCTTTCTCCCACGAAAAGCTGGTGCGGCACCGTCGTAGTGATCGTCACAGCGCCCAGCACGTTCGTGCCGGAAATCGTATTGGTGCGGGTCGCGCCGCTGGGATTCGCAATCAACGCGCTTCCGCCGGCGCTCAGTGCGGGTGGCAACGCGTCTGACACTACAACGGAAGCCGTTGCCGGGCCGTTGTTGGTCACAGAGACCGTGTACTGGATGGGCGCGCCGGCCAAGGCGGGATTCGGTATGGCCGACAAGTTCAAAACAAGATCAGCGCTGGCGCAGGAGCGCGGCGGATAAGCCACCACGTCCTGAATCTGTCCCGGCCGGCTGATGCCGATGTCTCCCATGGAGGCGAGCACGCCTCCGTCTCCGATCCTGAAGGCGGCGACGCCAAAAGCGTCGTCAGCTACATACAGGATAGTCCCCGTAGCATCGGTGGTCATGCCCACCGGAATATGGACTGTTCCCACGCCGCCGAATTTACCGGCGTTGGTGATGCTGCCATCGCTGTTCACGACAAAGGAATTGATACTGGTGCTGGCCTGGTTGCTCTGGAACAGCAGCGTGTTGTCCGGGCTGTAAAGGACAACGTTCGAGTTGGTGCCGCTGCTGGTATAGGGCGACCGCGGTGCGGGAGTGAGCACTCCGGCTCCATCCACGACCCAGCCTTCAGCGATCGCGCCGACGGCGATTGCTTCGCCGCTGTACAGGCGGTCGGCCTTGCAACTGAAATCCAGCGCGGAGAGACTTCCAGTTCCGAGCTTGGCAAACGGCGAACCGGCCACCGGCGTAAGCACGCCGCCAGCCAGGGTAAACATAGAGACGCTGGTCTGATTGGAGACCGCCAGGAAACGCCCGTCCGGCGAAATCGTCATGCTGGTGTTGGGCGTGAAGCCGTTGACCGTGCTGGTGACGAACGTCAATGCGCCGTTGGCCGCCACGCTGAACGTCCGGATCTCTCCGTTGCTCGCAGCCATCAAGAAGGCCCCGTCCGGTGTCACGGCAAGCGACATGCCCTGGCAGCTATCTGCCGTGAGCCCGCTGGGGAAGGGAGCGCCCGCGGTTTTGGTGAGTGCGCCGGTGGCGGGATTGATCTGGAACGGTGTGATGGTCCGGTCGCCTGTGTTGGCAACAAACAGCAGGTTGTTGACCGAGCTGACCGCCATGCGGTTCAGGCCGTTGCAAACCACGTTGGCGCCCACTCCGCCCGTCAGGTACGGCGAACCACTTATCTGTGTGAGCGTACCGCCCTGGTATGCAGAAACTGAGTTCGAAGACGTCTGGTTGTTGACGTAGACGAAGCTGTTCTGGGCCTGCGCCATCGCAGGAAGCACCAACGCGAACGCCATCAGTAGCGCCACCAAGAGCCAGATTCTTTGGGTTAGTTGCTTCGTGGTTGTCGCCCGAGGTGTTGGGGCATAGAGGGAATTGTGTGTCGGCGCCCGCATGGCTTGCCTCCCAGAACTTGAAAGTCCTTTTCTTAAAACGGCGCTTCCTGCTCCGCCTGCTCGTGACACTGGCGAAGCGAAAGCTCCACTCCCGTCCGCAAACGGGTACTCGTACAAGACAAGTGCTCAAAAGAGTTTTCTGCTGTGGGCTGGCCCGGAAGGTGTTTGCCGCCCTTTTATATCGCCGTGCGATACTCATTCACGCTAAGGTCTGCGGGTTAGAGAATCGTTAGAGGCGGATTAATTTGCTTAATCTGCTCTCGTGCCTACTCAGCGAACAGCGTTCACTCATTTATGCTGAATTGCCTTTCCCGGAAGGTGGTCCAGCTCGCGCAGGACCGGGAATGCAGGCGAAAAACCGGAAGGAAATTTCTGCCGACGGTTCTAACTCTCGGGGAACATTGTCGTGGCTCCCCATTAGCAGATCATTAAGGTGAAATTAAAGTTCTTAATGCGATGTTTTTCGCGGACGGCGAACCCAACTCCAGCGGAGTCAAAGACTTCCGCTTTGCTTGCCGTGACGCGTTGAGTTGACCGAGAGGAAAGAAGGCATGGCTTCTGCGGACGCCATGCTTCCGCGCTGAAGGCAGGAACTACCGAAGCGACTTTCGAGCGGTCTATCTGGTGGTATCCAGCGTAATGCCCCCGGGAAGCGCCAGAGTCGTGGCGGCCCCGCTGATGTTTCTGGAAGGCGCTATGTTCCCTGCCGTCCCCCCCAGATTGGAGAAGATCGGCACATTGGGGCCATTGGGGTTGGCTACAAAAAGCTCCACCAGCGTATTGGACCTGTTCACCGCAATCTGGGCCGGCCCGCTCAGGGTAGTGTTGGCGCCGGAGATGAGAGCGGCTGGCGGGATATTCCCATTGAGGGCGCCCGCGTTTACATACACGGTAATGCTGTTGCCGCCGCTGTTGCTCACGACCAACTTGCCCACCGCATCGATCGCCACGCCAGAAGGCGTGCTGAGCTGGGTGGCCGCTCCTGTAAGGGCCCGCGAAGGAGCAACCTTGGAATTCAGCGTGCTCGCATTGTCATAAACGTTGATGGCATTGGCGGCGGAGTCAGCGAGGTAGAGCCGGTCATTGGTCGCATCCAGGAAAAGGGCGGCGACAACGAAGCCGACCTGAATGTCGTGCGTAAATGGCGTGTTCCCGCTCACGGTAGAGGCCGCGCCGAAAACAAAAACGTCGCGCCCGTCCGCAACATAGAGAAGGTTCTTGCCGGAATCCACAGCCAGGTCGGTAGGCAGAATGATTCCTGTGCTGGCTCCGGATATGGAGCGCGCAGGGGCAACGTTGCCGGACTTGGTGCTGATGGCGTCAAACACCAGGACGGACGTGCCACCCTGATTGGCGACGAAGAGCCGGTCCGCCGCGGCGTCAACAAAAATGTGCTGGGGGAAGCTCAGCTGCGTAAGCGAACCGGAGATCGTTGCGGCCGGAGCCAGGTTGCCCCCGGCCTTGGCGGCGTTATCAAAGCGCACAATGGAGTTGGTGCTGGGGTTGGCAACGTAAAGCTTCCCCTGGGCGCCGGAAGTCGGGGTCGGCGTGGGAGTTGGGCCTGTCTGATTGCCCGTTCCCCCGCCCACGATCCGGCGCGGCGAGATCACACAGCCCGCTGTGAACACAACGAGGCCGATCAGCACGGCAAACCCGAACACATTCATCCGTCGCGGCCGGGGGCCCTGGTTCCGACGAAACATTTTCATGGCCGATCCAACTGGGTGAATCAATTCACGCATTTCAGATTCCTTGATGCAAAACTCAAAATCGCGTTCCTTCCGTGTCCGGGCAGTCATGCGATCTTATCAGCGAACTGCCTGTTGCGCCCCTCCCTACTGCACCGTAAGCGTCAATGACTGGGTATGCGACACGCTGCCTGAAGTCGCAGTTACCGTGAGCGTGTAGGTGCCGGCGGGCGTCCCGATGACGGGTGGTGGATTGTTAACAGGGCCGCTTCCGCCTCCGCAGCCGGCCGCGAACCCCAGCGCAATAAAGAGCAGGAGCGCCGGCGCGGCGTGGGCCAGCCTCCAGGCCAGCGCCCGGGGCCGCGGCATTCCGTTCGCCACGATCCGAATGCCCCGTTTGCTCCCCGCCATCCAGAGCAACAGTGCCAGCGTCGCGAGGGTGGCCAGGGTCGGGAACATGTTCCACGGCATGGGCGGTTGCGAGAACGGCGTGGGTAAGGTCAGCGCATTCGCAGTCGTAGTAACGTTGATCGTCACAACCGCAGGCGCAGATCCCGTAACGATGACAGGCGACGCCGGTCCGTTGCAGGTTGCTTTGCTGGGCGCGCCGGTGCAAGTCACGGTCACGCTCAACTGGTCTGTGGGTAGAGTGGTATTCAGCGCGAACTGCAGCGAGTAAGTTGCCTGCTGGCCGGCCTTCACCGTGGCCGAAGTGGAGCCGCTCGGCGCAGCTGCGATCGAAAAATTGAGTCCCGCGCTGGTGATGGTCTGAGCCAGCGCGGTTGAAGTGCTGGTCGTGCTCGAGGCATCGCCGGAATACACGCCGGTGATGGAATGTGAACCTGCCGTCAAGCTTGAAGTTGTAAAGGCGGCTTGACCCGCTGCGTTCAGCGCAACCGTGGAAAGCACCGTGGCGCCGTCACGGAAATCAACAGTGCCCGTCGGCGTCCCTGCCGGGCTGCTCACAGTTGCCGTGAAGGTGACGGCCTGGCCCGCGGTGGCCGGGTTCAGCGAAGAACTCATGGCCGTGGTTGAGGCCGCGCTGTTGATGGTCTGCGTCAGGGCGGTTGAAGTGCTGACGGCAAAGGTGGCGTCGCCCTGGTAGGTCGCGGTGATCGAATGCGCGCCGGCGGTCAAACTCGAAGTGGAGAACGTGGCGTGGCCCGCGCTCAGCGTGCCTGAACCGATCCCAGCCGCGCCGTCAAAGAACGTAACCGAGCCCGTGGGCGATCCTGAGACGCTGGAAACGGTCGCCGTGAAGGTAACGGTCTGGCCCGCGGTCGCCGGGTTCAGCGAAGAAGTCACTGACGTGCTCGATACCAACCCGACCACAGTTTGCGTCAGAGCAGTCGACGTGCTGGCGTTGAAATTGGCGTCACCCTGATAGGCCGCGGTGATCGAGTGCGAACCGATGGCCAGGGTGGAAATGGTGAACGTGGCATGGCCTGCGCTGAGAGTGCCCGTTCCCAGGGTGGTTGTACCGTCACGGAAAGCTACCGTACCCGTGGGCGTTCCCACGGCCGTCACGGTTGCGGTAAAGGTGACAGTCTGCCCTGCAGTGGAAGGATTCAGTGACGAAGCAACGGCTGTGGTTGTGGACAGGCCGACCACGGTTTGCGTGAGCGCCGCTGAGGTGCTGCCGGCGAATGTGGCGTCGCCCGAATACTTCGCGGTGATCGAGTGCGAGCCGGCGGTCAACGTTGAGGTTGTGAACGTGGCCTGCCCCACGCTGAGAGTTCCTGTGCCGAGGATGGTTGCGCCATCAAAGAACGTCACCGTGCCCGTAGGCGTTCCGGCGCCGGCAGAAACCGCGGCAGTGAACGTGACCGATTGCCCCGCATTGGAAGGATTCAATGAAGAAGTCAAAGCGGTGGACGTAGGCGCCCCGGTTGCCAGATTGGTAAAAACATAAGCGGTCACGGAGCCGGCGAGCGGATTGCTGGCCGAACCTGTGACGGTAGATGTGGCATCTTCGCCATCGGTGGCGAAGGCGTACACAATGTGCGTGCCGGTGGAAAGCACCGGGCCCGTCCCGCTGAAACTCGCCGGGCCGCCCGAAGCCGCGGTCCATGGGCCCTGCCAGCTATCGAACTGGAAATAGAGCTGGGTTACCGGGGGCGCTGTAGGAGCAAAGGTGCTTGTGGCAGTGAATTGGAACGTCGGTGTCGCGGTGGGCGTGGTGTTTCCCGCAAGCGGGGTGATGGATGCGGACAAGGGGATTGGCAGCTCCTGCCGCTCGTCGATCACCGTAACGGAGTTGCTATCTTCGTTGGCAGCGTAGGTCTCGCCGGTCACCAGGTTCGCCACTACAGGTGTGGGTGACAGCAAGACAGTCAGGGTGATGGGAGCGTTGGTTGTCCCGTCAATCACGGTCACTGTGCCGTTGCTGATGCCGTCTCCGCGATTGGTCACGTAGATCTTGTTGGTCACGGGATTCACGGCGATGCCGGCGGGACTGGCGCCCGCGGTCACGGTCGCGGTGACGGTATTGGTAGAGCCGTCAATCACGGCCACATTGCCGCCATTGAAATTCGCCACATAAATCTTGTTGGTGACCGAATTCACCGCAATGGCAAAGGGCGTATTGCCCACCGCGGGGATGGTTGTGGTGGCGTTGGTGGCGCCGTCAATCACCGTCACGGTTCCGATCTCATTCGCCACGTAGATCTTGTTGGTCAACGAATTGACAGCGATCGCCTTAGGATTGGTACTTACGGTGATCGGGGTGGTCGCGTTGGTCGCGCCGTCGATCAGAGTCACGGTGGCGGCGCCAAAATCAGCCACGTAAATCTTGTTGGTCGCGGGATTGACCGCCACCGCCACGGGGGCCCTGGCGGCCGTCACTGTGGCTGTGGCGTTGTTCGTCCCGTCGATTACCGTCACGGTATCGTCGAGCGTGTTAGCCACATAAATCTTGTTGGTCACCGGATTCACGGCGATTGCTTCCGAAAGCTGCCCGGTTGGCACAGTCGTGGTGGTATTGCTTGCGCCATCGATGACGGTGGTGTTGCCGCCCAGATTGGCCACGTAGATCTTGTTGGTCACCGGGTTGACCGCCAGCGCATTCGGGTTGGTCCCGGCGGTCACCGTGACCGCGCTGTTGGTGGCGCCATCGATCACTGAAACGGTGCCGTCCACTTCGTTCGCGACATAGATCTTGTTGGTGGCCGGATTCACCCCTGCCGCCGTGGGCAGAGTGCCCACGTTCACCGTGGCCATGGTGTTGCTTGCGCCGTCGATCACGGTGACGTTGCCGCTGCCGCTGTTGGCCACGTAAATCCTGCCGGTCACCGGATTGATTGCCAGCGCTGCCGGAGTGGTGCCCACGAGCAGCGTGGCCGCCGTCGCGTTGTTGGCGGCGTTGATCACCGTCAACGTTCCCACCGCACCGCCGTTGGCTACGAAGATCCGGTTGGTGACGGCATCCACAGCCACCGCTGCGGGGATGCTGCCAACGAGTCCGGAAGGTATGCTTCCCGCGCCGTTGGTGGCGCCATCGACCTGGGTAATGCTGTTGGTGCCGCTGTTGGCCACGTAAATCTTGTTGGTCACCGGGTTGACCGTCATGGCGCCCTTGAGCAGGCCGGTGACCGCAGCCGCCGTGGTGTTGTCCGCACCGTTGATCACCGTGACGCCGCCGCCTTGATTGGCCACGTAAATCTTGTTCGTCACCGGGTTCACGGTCACAGCCGCGGGTTGCGATCCGGCGGTCACTGTGGCGGTAGCATTGGTGGCGCCGGTAATCACCGTCACGTTGGTGCTGCCGTTGTTGGCCACATAAATCTTATTGGTAACCGGGTTCACCGCCACGGCTGTGGGCGTGGTCCCTGCAGTCACAGTGGCTGTTGTGTTCGTTGCGCCGTCAATGACTGTGACATTGGCGCTTCCCGAGTTGGCCACGTAAATCTTGTTAGTAACCGGATTGACTGCCACGGCGGAAGGCGTGGTCCCGGCGGTGACGGTGGCTGTGGCGTTGGTTGCGCCGTCAATCACGGTGACGTTAGCGCTTCCGGAGTTGGCCACGTAAATCTTGTTGGTCGCCGTGTTTACGGCAAGGGCCTTGGGCTGAGTTCCCACGGCCACCGTGGTGGTGGTGGTGGTAGCCCCGTCAATCACCGTGACGTCGTTGCTTCCACTGTTGGCGACGTAAATCTTGTTCGTGATCGGATTCACCGCCACGGCTACCGGAGTCGTCCCGGCCCCAAGGGTCGTGGTCACGTTCTGCGCGCTGGATTGCGGACACGCCACCGCGGCCAGCAACGCCAGCACCAAGAGCGCAACTTTGCCTGCGCCTGGCGTTTCAAGCCTATTGCTCATCCTATGTCCCAAGAACTCCCACCCGCGTGACCCGGAAGCTTTCATCGCCTTTGTTCTCCAATCTTAGAAACACTGTGCCCGTGAGCACACTTCTTGCGAGGAACTCGCGGACGGGCACTTGTTTTTTTTCTGGGGGAAAGCTGTGGTGGCCAGCGGCCTTGTTCTCAGACTCGCAGGTGCCTTATTCCTTTGCCCGGCACATCCGCGAATCGGCAAGCCGTCTGGTTGATTTTCAGGATCTCTGGTTCTGCTAAGCATACCTCATAGCTTGTTTGCCCGCAACAGCTTTCAGGCTGCCTTTACACCAGAAATGCACTGTTTCAGCCGCGATACGAGACGCAACATAAGGCGATCACGGCGCGTTGCTTAAAGAACCTAAACACTCAACCCGACTGAGGGCCTTGTTAGGGTTTTGCGCTTCCGCGCGTTCAAGTAAACATGGCCGGCGGTTGCTCACCGCCGGCCTGTGAATGGTTGTGATGGTTACGGGACGATGAAAACGTGTCCCTGGCCCTGAGATCCCGTTCCCGGAGGACCGTTCTTCCGGATGATTCCTCTCTGGCGAGTCTGGGTCGGAATGATCACGGAAGGATCATCGCCGATAGCTATGGTCGCCAGGGGATCCGTGAGGCTGCTGACGCCGATTGCGGTAACGGCAGCAAGATGCACGTTGGAGCTCAGGAGCGGATCAAGCGCGCCATCCGTCACATACACCTGCTGCACGTTGCAGATGAAGTCGTATTGATCCACCTCCGGAAACTCGGCCAGTCCTTGGGTAACTCCACCGTCCGGCGAAGTGCCGTCAAACGGAATTCCCAGGGTCCCGATATAGAACGCCGGCGTGGAGGCAGGATCAGCCGGCACGCTGGGTGAGAGCTTCACGCCCACAGGCGGCAGGCAGGTGGGCCTGTACGTCGTTGGGCCTATGGCAAACCCGCCCGGGTTCTCCACGATGATCTGCGGAGTCTGCAGGCGCGCGATCGCGCGCTTCACCGGCGTGGCGCCTCCCTGCGCGGCGCTTGGCGAAGCCTTAAACACTACGGTGACTTGGCCTTTCTTGATGAACTGGCCGGCGATCGGCGGCGGTCCCAGCTCGGAGAGATACAGGTCGTTGCCGTTGAACGCCATGCTGATCACGCCAATACCGTTGAACAGCCTGGATATCTGTACCGGGGGCGCAGGAGCAGTTGCAGGAGCAGTGATCTTCTCCAGGAAACCGCTGTCCGCGTATCCCACATACAGAGAGCCATCGTTGAAGGGTCCGGTCGGCAGGGCCACCGTCTGGAGCCAGGTGCCTTTTCTGCTGCCCGTGCCGTCAAGGATGCCGTTCAGGGCCAAGCTCCCGCCCGCACCGCTAGGAGTGAAGATGAACCTGTAGATGGCGGCCGTGTTGCCTGAAGCGTCCGGTACATAAACTATCTGGCGGTTCAGGTTGAGGGGGTCGGGCGGTGAAGCCGCCGTTTGTCCCGGGATGAATGTCGGGTCCGCCTGGAAGCAATTCGTGAGCGTGCCTGCGCCGCTGATCGGATTCACGTCAATGCGGCAGAAGCCCAGAGCTTCGTCAGACACCCACCAGTTGCTGTTCAGCCACAACAGGCCCCTGGGATGGGTGACGCCGGAGGCCAGCAGAATGGCCCGTTTTGCCGCTATGGGGTTAGGTGAAGTTTCCTGTCCGGTTGTGCCGACCGAGCTGATGGCGCATCCCGGAGGATTCTGAATGATTGCCGTGGTAGCTTGGCCGTCGCACTGTGACTCTGGCGCCAACGCCGGAACAGTGTCCTTGCTCAGCAGCCAGGTCTTGCCGATACCTGCCCGTGGCGGGATCAACGTGGCCGGCGGGAACAGCGCGTTCACGGATGCATCCATCACGATTGTCATGTCTTCAACCTGGCTGCCGTCGGGCAACGTGGTCGGAGTCAGGGTCTGAATGAAGTTCATGCCTGTAATGAGCGAGTAATGTTCTACGTTTCCTGCCGCGGCTGTGCCGGCCTGGTTCCAGACCTGCATCAGGCCCGGAGTTGTCGTGTCATAGCGCACCACGCGGCTGCCGTTCCCGAAATACAGGTAACGGCCATTCGGGATCGTGGAAATGAACTGGTCAGACTCCATGCCTGCTTCCGCAAACAAGTTGCGGAACTCGAGAGTGGCAATGCACTGTGGGGCTGTGCCATTGCACAGGTCCGCATTCTGCATGCGGTTCACGAAGGAGACGTCGATCATCCACAGATCGTGGCCAATCCAGGCCATGCTGGTGGCGCGTCCGCCGGTGCCTTCGTCCACGCCCACTCTTTCGATCTTGTTGCCCAGGGGCGTGAAGGTGGGAGACAGCGGATTCTGCACGCGCCAGATGTCAGGGCTATTTCGCTGGGCTACATACAGCTTGCCATCGGGTCCCAGGCTCGTGGTGTCCGCAAGGGCCCTGGCTCCAAGGGCCACGCCGTTGCTGAAAACCGATCCGGTCCCAAGGAACGTCACGATATTGGCCGTATCGATGGCGGTCTTGGTGGGATCGGTGGGATCAACGATGAAGCCGATCCGTTCCACGCCCGGAGCCACACCACAGACGAACACATACCCATTGGATCCGTTCACCCCGTTGGTTTCCGCCTGGTAGTCCTTGGCTTCGAAGGTGCCGTTGATATCGCAGGTGCCGATGTTCAGCACCCCGTTATCTAGACGGCAGAACCCTGCGATGGAGTCCGTCACCCAGTAGTCCTCGAGAAAAGTGCCCGGCGCCGCTGGGTTTGGCACGTGGGAACGAACCATCGAGCGCGGCTGGTTGATGCCCTGCTTGCCGATCTGCACGCTGAGGTTCTGTACTTGTCCGTAAGCGCCGGCTACTGACAACACCGTAAGCACCACCAGGGCCAGCAGGTTTTTCCAAGAGCCGCGAGTTAGCAAGGATCTCACCGCGGAGGGCTGAGCCATGTCCTTGCCGTGGGCCCGCATAAGTTTAGAAGTCATTTTCGGTTCCTCTCTTCGTCTGCTGCTAAATTCCTTGCTTTTGAACTTACAGCTCTTATTTCTTGGGGCTGCCGGGCCGGGGCCCGGCAGCCTCTGGTTTCGTTGTTACCTCAGGACCGTAACGCCCGAGGTGGTTGATCCACCACCGCTGGAGGTGATCGTGATCAGGTTCGGCGACGGTATGTTGCCGAAGATGACGTTGAAGTGGCCGGGAGATGCCGGGATTGCCGGACCCATGACGGCCGAGATCGGCTCGCCCGTCGCCTGATTGATGATGTCCAGCGTGACTGTCAGCGTCACACCAGGCGTGAAGTCGGTCGCCGATACGTCGAGTCGCGCCTTCTTGGTGCGGTACGCCGCGCCAAGAATGAGCACGGTGTCAACCGTCGGGTTCACCGTCACAGTTACAGTCGCCGTGGCCGTGAGACCGCTGACCGGGCTGGTCGCCGTTACCGTGAAGGTCAACGACAGCGGGGCCGTCAGTTCCGGAACGAGAGGCGCGGTGAAGGTCTGCACCGAGCCGTTCGCGTTCGCCGGCGTCAAGAGCACTCCTGCCGGAGCTGCCCAGGCAAAGGTGAGCGCTCCACCCGCGGGATCAACCGCGATGGCCGAGAGCGTCACGCCCGCTGCGCCGCTGGGAACCGTGATCGAAGTCCCGCTGACCGCCGGCGGACCGGCAAACGAGGCGCTCGCCGTGACTGCCGGAGGCGTGTTCGCCGGAGGCACCACGATGGGCACAATAACGTTGGCTGGCGCCGATGCCGGCACAAACGCGTTTCCGCCCACAATCAACTGGAAGACCAGGTTCTGCCCGCCCGCTACTGTCGGGGCGATAAACGTGGCTTGTGCGCTGTTCGGGTTGTTGATCACAACAACCGGATCGCCCGGATTGATGATCTGTGACCAGGCAAACGGTCCCGTCGGCGGAGTGCTGGCCGTGCCGTCCAAGGTCACCGTCACACCGGCAAACGGTGGGTTCGGCGTTGACGAGAAGGTGGGCCGCGCCACGGAAGTCGAGGTACCGGCAAAGCACGTTAGCTGCGGCACCTTGTCATACGGGAACGGGTTGAGCTGGATGCTGTTTTGGTTGGGATAGAACGGGTTCGCCGCCATGCCCAACTGCACCTGGATACTGTCAAACACGCTGCCCAGGAAAGGCATGGGGCCTGAACCGTTGGACAGGTATTGGAAGTCGAGGAAATTGAACGGTGGCGGAGGATTACCAGGCACTAGAAGCTCGGGATAGATAAACTCACCCACCGGCAACTGGTATTCCGTGGTGTCAGAGCCGCTCTTGTTCTTGCCCAGAACGCCGCCGCTTACGCGCACGCCGACGTTCTGCGTGGGAGGCATGAAATTGCCGCCCTGCGGGAAACGTACGCGCCACCGGCCGCGTTTGCCGATGCTCGGAGGCCCAGGTTCAGTGGGGAAGCTCGCCACCCACGAGGGTTCGCGGAAGGTCAGATTGCCGTTGCAGTCATAATCAATGGCGGAAACGTCAATCGGACGCGTCGGGTCCGTGGTCATACCTTCCACCCTGGTCCTGACGCCCGCTTCCTGCGGGAAGTTAGGATCAGGCGTAGCCGCCGTGCCCATGAGAGCAACTTCAATCACCACGTAGGCCGGATCGACGCCGGGAGCGGTGAAAATGCTCACGTTGCCCACAACTTCCGTGGCCGTCACATACGGACCCTGATCATCCATTTGCAAGGTGGGGAGCGCATCCACCCAGTCGCCAATTTCAAAAGGCGCTTCCGCGTAGGGGTCCTGCGGAATCGGATTCTCCGGAGTTGGGGCAGCTCCGGGTGCGTTCATGGTGAAGATGGTCAGCATCGGGCTCAAAGGATTGAACGGATCACGCTTGCGGTTGATCTCCGGACACTGCGGATCGTCCATCCCGGTAAACACCGCGCCGGGAGGTGCATTCGCGGGAAGAGCCAAAACGTACGGGTCAGGCGTGCCCGGGATGCCGAGTTCGCCGTTGTACGTTCCGGGAGCAGCTACAGGAATGCACATGTTGAAGCCGGTAGCCGCGCGGACCGTGGTATTGCCCTGGTCCACCGTCATGCGCGGATCAGGCGACTGGCCGGCTGTATAACGGCCCTTGGTCACGATCTGACCCGTTCCCGAGCCATCCGGGTTGGGAATTTCAAAGGTGAGCCTCGGGTCATTGATCATCACTCGTTGCCCGTTGACGATCAGAGTGCCGTTGGCGTAGTCGATGTTCTCGATGTAGCCGGAAATCGATTGCGCGGCGTCCTGAGCTACGCGAACAATGCCCGCGATCCGCTGCCCGTTGACGATGTTGTAGTCAATGGTGGCCTGGTACGTTCCCGGGAACCTCACCGTGTCCGCCATGGCCAGACCAGTCTGGAACACCGTGTCCGTCTGGTGGGTGTTGGGATTGAATTCGAACAGCTCTTCCCAGGTGATGAACGTGTTGGGCATCACCACGATCGTGCCCGCCGGAATGCGGATCAACTCGTTGTTGGCCTCGACCCAGCCGCCCGTGGTCTTGCAGTTGGCCGGCAACGGTGGATTGTCCGGCGTGGGGGCCGGATTGTCGTCTTTGTTGCACAGGCCAGGCGAGGGGTCCAAGGACGCCCACTGGATCTGGCCGGTAAAGAGAACGCCCGCCGGCCTGGTCTGGAACGCCGGCACCTGGATCGGCGGAGGAGGAACCACCGCCGGCGCCGGCCAGGGCACCGGATTCGCGCTCTGGGCGGACATGCCCGCGGCCATCACCACCATCAGCAGCACAAGAGCGCCCGCTACCTTGAAGATGTTCGTCATTTGCTGAAAACCCGTCATGTTGAAGCTCCTTCCGCCGTCTTCCTTCAATTTCGTTGTCCTTCTCTCGATTGCTGATAGGGGGAGGCCCTTTGCTGTCTCGTGCAAACTAGTTGGGTTGAACATTTTTCACCCCCAGAAGGTTCTGCAGGAACGTGGGCAGCGGCTTGCCGCCGTTGCTCCCCGTGGCAGGAATTTCCATTAACTGGTTTGTCGCCTGCCCGGGATGGTCTGGGTCCTGCTGCACCGGATACCCACTCGCTGACTGCGGGTGACCGTTCGGTGTAAAGAACTGGGGATGGTCAAACGGCGCCGCCTGATTCACCGTCCGCGGATCGGTCAGGCCATTGCGCAGGAAGTCGACCAGGTCAGTCTTGTCTTGCAGCGTCAGACCAAGCAGATCGATGTCCGAATCCATGTACTGGTGTTCTTCGCCAAAGGTGTTGAAGTCGCCGCCACGGTTGTAGAACTCCACGACCTGTTCCAGCGTCAACTGGCTGCCGTTGTGGAAATAGGGGGCCGTCAGCGCGACGTTGCGCAACTGCGGCGCCTTGAAGAAACCGCCACGCGCAATCTGATCATTGCAGCTCAGCGGGGACTTGGAGATGCCGTCGCTCGGCCGCCCCGGGATCATGATGGACTGAGCAGCGTCGTTGCACACCCGCTGGCGCAGGAACTCGGACTGGGAAAGCGGTTTGCCCGCAACCGGGTCCGCTCCTGCCAGGCCGCCATCTTCCGCCGTTGGCCGTACGCCGACGTGGTAGTAGCCCGTGTCATAAACCCGGACCTGCATGTCCGCCATCACCATTCGTTCCGAGGGGCCTACCGTGCTGACCGTGCCTACGGAGGCATTGGAAAGCTCGGGCCCGCCATGGCAGTTCACGCAGCGGCCCTTGGTTTGGAACACCTGCAGGCCACGAAGCTGGGCCGTGGTCAGCGGAGTGGGTCCTACCGAGTAACTGATCTTGATGGGGAACGAGGAGACCGGCGGGTTCCCGAACGTCAGGGTCAGCCTGCCGCTGGCGTAGTCGACATGCCCCAGGTCGAGTCCTACGCCCATCACCCGGCCATCGCCGTAGTCGAACGCGTAGGCCATGTCCTGATCGCTGAAGTCAAACAACGGATCAAGCGCGATCACGGAGAGCGTATAGGGCTGGATTCCCGGCTCGAGTTGAATGCTGAATTGCTGGTTCGTGTTGTCGCCGATCAGCGTATAGGTCTTCTGCTGCTCCATGAACTTGTCAAAAGGAGTCTGATCAGCCACCAGCGTGCTCTCGTACATCTGGACGGCAACGCCCCAGAAGAGCGAGAAGTTGTATTCCATCTGCGAATACTCGGTGGTATTGGCCGGGCAGGCCTCGCCTTGCGCCGGATCCACCGTACCCGCCGTGCTGCCGTCACCGGCCACGCACATGTGGAGCGCGAACTGCCACCATTCCGGCTGGAACGCCTTCTGGATCAATGCCGCATAACTGGCGTTGATTCCCTTGCTCGGAGAGTTCGACATGGCCCCGAGAACGCTGTCCGTGGGGTCCACCAGTTGCTTGGCCAGCGGCTTCCGGTTGAGCAGCTTCTTGCCGACCTGGCGGAAGTCCCGTCCATCGGCCGACATTTCCACGCTGCTGAGAATGGGACCGAGAGACTGGGAGCAGAGTGCTGAGTTCTGCATGCTGACGTGCGCCTGAGCCAGCTTGCCGTCTCCGCCCACAACCATAAGGTGGGCCGCATTGTCGCGCGCCCCGAAGGGGTTGGCGCCGTTGCAAACGTTTTGCGCGCGGCCATCCCAGAAGTTGCGGAAATTGAATACGGCATTGACAGCGCTCGGAGTGTTGCGTCCCGTCACCTTGCGAACGTTGATCAGCTTGCTTTTGTTGGCCGGGTCAGGATAGGAGAAAACGGGATCGGGGACTGAAGTTCCAGTCTCCGTGCTGGTGATGTTGGCGTTGGCGCCGATCGTCACCGCCCGCGTGCCGCCGCCGTTGGCGCCGATCACGCCCACCATCGCACCGCCGCCGTTCGCCGGAAAGCCGGCATTTGTGGACATGAGCACAGACCCGGGAGGCGTCCTGCGTGTGGTGGGAGAGCCGGGACCAAACGTGAGCCCGGGGCCGTCGTTAATGCCGCCATTGGGGCCGATCGCGACAAGCCCGCCGCCGCCATTGCCCGGGATTGTGTTGGGGTTGGTTCCCGCCAGACTGACGATGATCTTTCCCATGTTGGTGGCAAACACGCCCTGCGAACCGGAAACGTCATTCACGTCAGAGATATTGCTGAAACGGTCGTTGACGTCGGCAAATTTGCGAAATGGAAAATCCCCGTCGTGGTAGCCGCCGAATCCGGCGCCTGGGGTCCCCGCGCTGTAATGATGGTTCGGGCCGAAACCGCCGTTGAACGGTACGCCTAATTGAAAGGTATTGTCCCCGCCGGCTTGCCCGGGATTTACGTCGTTGTTGACGCGGCTGTCTGCACCCGCGTTGAAGTGGCAGCTGGCGCAAGCTTGAATGTCATCGCTGCCCGCCTGCATCTCCCAGAACAACGTCTTGCCCAACTGGATGGCAGCGGTCTTGTCAGCAAGAATCCCTTCCATGCCGAATACTGCCGGAACTGGAACACTGGACAACGGTGCGAGAGGTCGCAACGGAATCACCATGCCCTGTCCGGTCGTTCCGTCGTTGCCACTCTGGGCGCGCACATGGCCGTAATATCCCAGGGCCACAACTGCTGCGATTACCCACACAAGAATGCGCATCCATGCCCGAGTAGTCCCGGAAGACGGTTTCATTGTTGATCTCCTCAATTGTGGTGCTGGACAGCAGTCCGCCTTTTCGGCAGCCCGCTACTTGGCCAGTATTCATTTGCGCGATTAGGTGTGCATTAGGCCTGCGTTAAATGTTTTAATTTGCTCAGGAATTTGGCACGTGGCTGCAACTGCAAGAAAACAAATTTGATAGGCGATGCACCCAGGATAGACCCGCATATCTTAATTATTTAAGATATGCTCGATCTTGCACTTTTCGGCCATGTTCTAATTCTCGTCCCCCCCTGTACTAATGGACGGACTATCAAAATGCGGGTTTCGTGACACGCAGCTCTCCCGCTCCAAAGCTGATGCTCCAAAGACTGCTCACGCAATCTCAGTGGCAGAAGAGGACGCAGTGCAAAAGCTCAGCTGGATTTCGGAAGGAGAAGAGAACCCGCGCCTACTGCTTGGGGACGTAGTAACCCTTCTTGGCGCGGACGTGGAGCTTCTTGCTGTCGCTGGCGACAATCTGGATGGGGCGATACTGGCCATTGGTCTGGAACTGATCGGGTTTGTAAGAGACGGAGTACTGGCTGCGCAGCTCTTCTTGAATGTCGGCAAACGCGTCATTCAATTGTTCCAGCTTGAAGGGGAAGAAGGCGCGTCCACCGGTGGCGTCGGCGAGCAGCTTGAGGTTTTTGTCACCCTGCTCGGTGTGCGTGGTGGTGATATTGGTACTGATGGTGTAGATGATGACGCCGGCACGCTGGGCCATTTCAAACGCTTCCTGGCGCAGAACGCGGCTCTGGTTGTCGTCGCCATCGGAAACCAGGATGATGGCCTTGCGCACCGGACCGCGGGCGCTGTTTTCCTTCATCAGCTTGTCGCGGCACGCGTAATACACCGCGTCCCACAGGGCCGTGCCGCCGCCGGGCTGAATGATCTTGACGCCGCGTGTTAGCCGATCTAGGTCATTGGTAAAGTCCTGCGTCAGGTCCCAGACTTCGTCAAAGGCCAGAACAAACGCGCGGTCGCCCTTGGGACGGATGATCTGGTGCAGAAATTCTGTGGCCGCCTGCTGCTCAAACAGGAAACGGTCACGAATGGAGTTGCTGGCATCGATGAGCAGGCCCACGCGCAGGGGCAGGTCGGTTTCCGCTTGAAAGTCCGTAATCTGGCGCGGAGGCAGGTTGTTGTCCAGGATGCGAAAGTCGTGCTGCTTGAGGTCTTTCACGAACTTTCCATGTCTGTCCGTGACCGTGAAAACCACGTTGACCTCGTCCGTGCGGGCAACGAACTTGTAGGGTGCGTCGTCACTGCCCTTGCTCTCCGTAACGGTTTGCGCCGGCGTTGGCGTTGGTGATGTCTGGGGATTGGCGCTCTGGGCGCGGGCCTGCCAGCCCAGGGCCAGCACGAAGATAGCAATGGTTGCTCGATTGGGGGACATACGGCGCGTGGTCTCGGTCTGTCCATTATAGCTGCTGGACCGGAAAACCTGAACACCCAGCCGTGCTGGGGCAGGTTCCGCGGACGGGCGCAAGAATTGCCAATACCTCGCCACAAATCAAGATGGATGACACAAAGAGCAATCGGGTGGCCGGTGATCAGGCCTGAATTGTTGCCCGAAAAGCCAAACCTCGCGCCAGGACAGGAAGGCGCAAAGCAAGTGGACTATTTGTCGACGATAGCACCCTGCTGCGGATGGACTGCCAATGAGCGCGGACCGGCCAGGTACTAAATATCAAGTACTAAGTACCTGCGTTCCTATTTGCTCACCGCCAGTTGCTCCTGCTTCGGCACGTAATAGCCCTTCTTCGAGCGGACGCGGTATTTCTTGTTCTCCGCCAGAATCTGGATGGGCCGGTACTGGCCGTTGGCGTCAAACTGCTGCGGCTTGTAAGAAATCGCGTATTGGCTGCGCAGTTCTTCACGGATATTGCGGAACGCGTCCTGGAGGTCATGCAGCTTGAAGGGGAAGAACGCGCGGCCGCCTGTGGCTTCCGCCAGAGCTTTCAGGTTGTGGTCGCCGCTGTCATGAATATTGCTCAGGTTCGTGCTGATGGCGTAAATGATCACCCCGGCGCGCTGCGCCATGTCGACCGCCTGCTGGCGGGTGTAGCGGCTCTGGTTGTCGTCGCCGTCAGAGACCAGCACAATGGCCTTGCGCAGGGTCTGGTTGTTCTCCGTGTGCTCCGCCATGAGCTTGTCTTTGCAGGCGTGATACACCGCGTCCCACATGGCCGTGCCGCCGCCCGGGCGGATGACTTTGATTCCGCGCGAAAGTTTGTCCAGGTCGCCGGTAAAGTCCTGCGTCAGGTCCGTGACTTCATCAAAAGCCAGCACGAATGCCCGGTCCGTTTGCGGGCGAACGATCTGTCGCAGGAATGCGGTGGCCGCCTGCTGCTCAAACAGGAAGCGGTCGCGGATGGAGTTGCTGGCGTCAATCAACAGGCCCACGCGCAACGGCATGTCTGTCTCCGCTTCAAAACTGGTGATCTGGCGCGGAGGCAGATTGTTATCCAGGACCTGGAACTGGTTTTGCCGCAGGTCCTTGATGAAATGGTTGTGCTTGTCGGTGACCGTAAAGATCACGTTCACTTCGTCGCTGCGCGCGCGAAATACGGGAAGCTGATGGTCATCAGCACTGGCCATGGCCGTTCCCGGAGGCAGCACCGTTGCCGCGGGCGCAGGCTGTTGCGCCATGACCAGGCTGCTCATCACGGCGAGCACGATCAGAAACAAAAAAACCTTCACAGGAGACGTCGCTATCTTCATTGTCCCAAAGTCCTTAATCCCCGATGTACCGAAGAAACCTCTCAAGTTCGGCCGGCAGGGGTTGTTTGAACGAAAGCGGCCTGTTGCTTATTGGATGCTCAAATTGTAGCGCGGAAGCGTGCAGAAAGTGCCTCCCCAGAGATGCTGAATCTGATGATGTACCTAGGTAACCGCAGGGCGCCGCCGGCGCCCCATAGAGCGTGTCGCCGGCCACCGGATGTCCTAGAGACGAAAGGTGTACGCGGATCTGGTGGGTGCGGCCGGTTTCGATCTTTATTTCCAGCAACGAAAACTTGCCGTGCTTACTTTCGTAACGCTTGAGGACGCGCCAATGCGTGATGGCCTCGCGGCCTTCACTGCGGCGCGTGGTCATCCGCCGGCGACGCACCAGGTCGCGGCTGATAGCCGCGTTGATGGTGCCCTGCTCCTGGGGCATCCAGCCGTGCACCAGTGCGGTGTAGGTCTTCTTGACCTCGCGACGAGTAAACTGCTGCGCCAGCTTGCGGTGCGCTTTGTCATTCTTGGCCACCGCCAGCAGCCCGCTGGTCTCTTTGTCGATGCGATGCACGATGCCGGGACGCAGTTCGCCGCCGGCCTGGGACAGTTTCCCAAAACGATGCAGTAAGGCGTTGACCAGCGTGCCCCGCCCGCCGGCCGCGCCCTTCCCTGCTCCTGCATGCACGCTCATGCCCGCGGCCTTGTTGATCACCGCGATGTCGTCGTCCTCATAGACCACGTCCAGCGGAATGTCTTCAGGAAACGCGCGCAGAGGCGGCAGCTCAACCTGGCCGGCGATGACGATCTCTTCGCCGCCGCGCAGCCGCTGCGACACCTTGGGCACAGCGCCGTTCACCGTAACTTTCTTTTGTTCGATCAGTTGCTTCAGGCGCGTGCGGCTTGCATCAGGAAACTGCGCCGCCAGCCATTGGTCCAGCCGCCGGCCGGAAGCTTCAGCCGGCACAACGAAAGTCTGGGTTGGGGAAGTTTGCGGCACTCAAGTGGATTGTATGAAAGCACTCAGCACTCAGCAATCAGCATTCAGCCTGACAACGTTCTACGTCTCCGCCCAAAAATGCAAATCGCACGTATGCCAGTCAGAAGAAGTTCATGGGCGGCGTGATGGCCGCTGGGCTGAATGCTGACGGCTACTTGCTGAATGTTGACTCCAGCGGTGTGGAGCGAAGCGACAGGAGATCCGTGGAACTCAGCGGCGAGGCCGGTTTGCGCCCCGAGCTTGAGGCGCTTTGGCGGCTTCTGAGCCGCCAGCCGAAATCCTGAGCGAAGCGCAGCGGAGTCGAAGGACCTCAGCACTCCAGCGGTTTGGAGCGAAGCGACAAAAAAACCGACCCGCGTGGCCGTGTGACCGGGCCGTTCTGAACCCGTCCTAAGACGGTGGGAACCCGCCGCGGCTCTTTAGGCATTTCCGTACTGGCGGAACCTCGCGCACCGAGCCGTTATTATACGAGTCAGGCCCCCTGTTCATTGAATGTTGGTTCATGAACGGTTACCGTTCTCACCTGCTTTGCAGGCCGGTTGTCAGGGATGATGCTAAAGAAAAGCAGAGTAGATAGCAAGTGTTTCGCATGCTTTAGAAACCAGGTTTTCGGAACGCTCGCCCATCGAAAGGACGTGGGCCTTAGAGTGCATGCGACTCGGCCTTTGGCTGTGCGATCTCGGCTGTTGCCGATCTCATCTTTATCCGCGTTCGTCCGCACAAATCCGCAGCAAGGTGTTCCTAGCCCGCCTTGCGACCGTCTTCCAGGACCTCGTCCAGCGCACCTGCCAGTTGACCGGCGCGGCGGTTATATTCGCCTGCCAGCAATTCGTATTTCTTTTTGAGGATGTGGTATTCGTCGGCGATGTTCAGCGCCGCCAGCACCGCCAGGCGCAGCGAATCCACCGTTGAGGTCTGCTCCGCCACCGTGCGCATTTTCGCGTCTACGAATTCAGCCAGCTTGCTGATGTATTCCGCGTCCACGCCGCGAAGGTTGTACACCTGGTCGTAAATCTCCACCCGGATCGGGGTTGCCGACTGTGTTTGCGATGCCAAGCTGCTCTCCTTCCCGGACTGAAGCCGCGCTGCTGTGATTATCGTTGCTCTGGTATCCAGGTCAAGAAAAATCCCGGTCCTGACGCTGAAAGTTCGTGAAGGGTTGCGGTGGGCTGCATTCCGATCACCCGATCGCCCGATGATCCGATCACCCGATTTCTGTGCACTCAGCCCTGCTCCAACAGCGCATCCATCTGCTTGAGCATTTTTTCCACGCGCTCGCGCACCGTTTCACGCTCCTTGCGCAGCGCCACCATCTCCGAGCGCAAGTTCTCCAGCTCTTCCTCGCGTTCTTCAAGTTGCTCGCGCAGGCGAGTGGAGTCGCGCTCCGCGGCGGCCTGGCCGGCGCGCGCCGACTTCAATAGCTCAATCGCCTTGTAGATCTTCTCTTCCAGCGCGGGGAAGTCTTGCCCGGACGGCCGTTCCCTCTCAACCGTGATCTCTTGCGCAGCTTTTACTGACATAGTCGCTCACCGCACTCCGTTGGTTGAGCGCAGTATAGCGCATCAGCAGCTGTGGAAAAGCAGCATAGTTCAAGCTTTCAGGCTTCCGGAACCTTCTGGACCATCCGCTGGCGCAGTTTTCGCCAGCCCATGCGTACGGGATAGAACAGAACAAGCGTCCAGACCAGCAGCGTGGGCAGCCAGGAAAGCAGCCAGAGCAAGAGGCTGAAGAGTCCATCCACCACGGAACGGTAGCCGTCCACGGCGGCATTCCTGACCTGGGTCCCCATCGAAGGCGGGACCACTTTGAGCTCGGCCTTGTAGTCTTCGATCACGGTAAGGTTGAGCGTGGCAAAGTCGACCCGGTTGCGCAGGCCCTTGCGCTCGGCTTCCATCTGCTCGATCTCGCCGCGCACGCGGCTGATTTCTTTTTCCACAGCCAGCACGTCAGAGAGCTTCCCCGTGCGCTCGCGCTGGAGCTCGATGAGGCGGCCTTCTGTGTTGCGCGCGTTCTTGAGCCGGGCTTCCAAGTCGACATATTGCTGCGTTACTTCCTCGCCGTTCTGCGCTTCTTTATCCACTCGTCCCAGGCGCTTCAAGTCTGCCAGCGCGGAATCTAACTGGCTTGCGGGGATACGTAGGGCTGCGGTCAAGCTGCGGGCTGAGCCGGAAGGCGTGTTGACGCTGAGTTCGCCGATGTGGCCTTGATGCCGCTTCAAGATTTCGTCCAGGCTGGAACGGGCTTGGTCAAACTCTTTAGCCGTGATGTTCAGATCGACGGTGCGGACGATCATCGGGCCGCTTGCAGGCAAAGAGATTTCGTCGCCAGTGCTTAGACTGTCTTCAGCATCTATTACCCCGATTGTCCCAGAAGATCCGGACAGCTTTCCGTTTCGTTCCTGAGGAAGAGGCGGTGGCGGAGGCGGTTGATTGATAGGGCCGGACATCTGGCGAAATTCCATCCTCGCGGGCTGGAGGCGGCTTACACCGAATGACATAATGATCACGAATAGTGCTGTGGCAGTTCCAGCCAGCGCCCACGACTGTTTCGACCAATGGCGCACGCTCAACAAGCGGCGCCACAACTCAACTTCTTTCTTCTCCTTCTTTCGATCCATCTGCACGCCCGAAAAATCCACGGGGACGCGTGCATCGCACTCTTCCACTTCCCAGGCCGTCAAGCTGCGGGAGATCTGCCGCAATCCCTCCGCGAGTTGCTGGCATTCGCGGCAGTGCTCCAGGTGCGAGGCCGTCTCCAGTGCCCGCTCAGCGGCAAGTTCCCCGTCCAGGTAGGCCATCAGCTCTTCGGGTTCGATCGTGTGACTTGGTCTACTCATTTGTCTTCTCTTCTTCAGGCCTCTTCCCCGCCTGCCATGCGCGTCTGCTCATCCAGCTTGAGCGTCGGTCGCAATTGGTCCTTCAGCGCCATGCGGGCGCGAAAAAGCCGTGAGCGTACCGTGTTCACCGGGATGCGCAGGAGCTCGGCGATCTCCGCATAGCTGAGCTGCTCGTACTCGCGCAGCATCAGGACTTCGCGTTCTCCTGGCTCCAGCTTTTCCAGGGCGCGCCTGATCCACAGCGTTGTTTCCGGCGGATCGTTTGCGGCGGGCTCTGCAACGGATTCAAGCTCTGCCTCCCGGTTGGCCGGTTTTCGACGCTCGGCCGCCAGCAGTTTCAGCGCAATGCCATAGAGGTATGTCCGCACCAGAGAGCGCGGCTCGTAGCGCTGGGCCGCGCGGATCACAGCCAGAAAGGTTTCTTGCGCCAGGTCTTCCGCGCGCTCGCGGTTCTCCAGCCGCCGGCGGAAGAAGCCGTACAGCGGCCCCCGGTAGCGTGCGAAAAGCTCCTCGAAAGCCTCGCGCGATCCGCGTTGAAATTCCAGCATCAACGATTCATCGCTGGTCATTGGTCGTGGTCACCTTGCATCGTGTTCCTGCCGAAGCTTGCTATACCTGTAATGTCGTGAGAACGGAAAAAGTTCCCGGAATTGCGGCAGATTTGGGTGTGGCGCACCTGGTGCTTGGAGGCCTGGTTTGGCCCGGTCCCTTTCCGGGCACGATCCTTCCACCGCTCCGAAAGCGGTTTGGGACAGGGCAGTTGCGGCGATTCCGATTAAACTTTGTTTTCTGGAACCTTCAAACCAACGTAAGCGCCGGACGAGATGCCCATGAGGGCCAGCAAAGTGGAATCGAAGTCAGGCATCCCCAACGTCTTCCATACTGTGACGACGAAGACCACCATCAATGCCAAGGTCCAAATAATCATCTGTAGTCGATGCAGGCTTGCGCCCTCGCTGGAAGTCGCCAGGTCCGCCACCAGGTTCTCAGTCGGGGCAACCTGAGCACGCTGTGCAGCGGCGGCAACATGGGCGGGATTGGGCGCGCCGGCGCCTCCCACGGCGGCCTCTGCAGACAGCGCTTGGGCCTTCGCCGCATTGGTCTTGCTTTTGCTTATGTCCACGGCAGACGCCAGGCCGTAAGTGCTGAGGCTGATCCCCATCAACGTGACCACTGAAGCCGGAACCGTGGCGTTGTATTGGCCGGTGAGCAGCCACACGAAGAGGTAGGCCAAAACCGCCAGCACGGTCCAGCCGGCCATCTGACAGCGCGACAAACTATAGGCGCGATCTTGCGGCGGGAATCCCGCGGGCGCCGGTTCTTTATCGCGCAACGCCCCGGTTTTCTTGGCCACGAAGAAAAATACAAACAAAATCACCAAGGCGACTACCGCAAAGAGCCAGGCGCGGCCCGTGGAGATGGAGGTAAACAGTATCGTGGCTTGGCTTTGCGCCGCGGCGCCGGTTTCCAGGCCGGTGCTCACGGCCAGCACTTTGCGCGACTTGCTTCCCATCAGGATTTCTTTCCAGTTGTCCTGCGCGGCTTTTGTGGTTACGTCATGCACGATGCGATAGGTCAGCAGCGTCGTGGTGACTTCGTCAGGATCGATGGCGCTTGGCCCCACTCGGGGATGCGTGCCGTGCAACGGCTTGCCTCCCATAAAAAAGACCAGATCGCCGGGGTTGGGCTGCCCGATTTCATCGAAGCTCGTTTCCGGAGCATGCTCCACCACTAAGCTGATTTCGCTGTTGAACGTGTATTCCTTTTCCTCGCCCTCTGGTCTTGCCAACTGGCTGGCGAGACAAACCTTGCCGCCGGTAATGTCCGGCTCCTTATTGCTGTTGGCGGATTCGATGAGCGCCTTTGCTACCTTGTCAGGGTCAGCAACGCAGCGCACTTTGAAGTTCACATCCACGGTTTGCGCGAACAACCATGAGGTCCAGAGTGTGGCCAGTGCAAGTGAGCAAAGCTTTATTGCAGTGCGCATTATTTCTTCTTCTTTCCGCCGTCGCTGGGCGGGGTCCATTCTTCCAGCGGCTGCCAGGAGGCTGAGTCGGCGCTGCAGGTCTTGGCCGTGCACACGTCAAACTCAAGAATCGGGTGGACTTCGAAGAGTGAGAACCGTTTGGGCTGTGTACCTTTGGGATCGTTTGCGTCTTTGTTGACAAAGTGATGATTGTCCAGCATGAGCTGCCCGCGTGCGCGAACCATCAACCCGGCCTGCTGCACCGCGTGGAGACGTTTCTCCGTCCACTGATCGTTCCGGCCCTGCGGGACCATCTCCACCACGATCCCGTGGAACTCAGTGTCGTTGGGCTTGGGCGTCAAGTTGATGTGAAAGTCGTTGTTGCTGCTGCCGGTGAGGTTGCAGTTGACGGATTCTCCGGTGTTGGCGTGCGGTTGGGAGCCGCCGGGCTGCACGGCGATGAACCCGACGATCTCCACGAAATCGCCCTCTCCCACCTTCTTGCCCCCGATCTGTAAGTTGCGCAAGCGCATGCGGTCCGGCTTGGTCAGCGTGTGGTACTTGCCGTTGAAAAGCTTCTCCAGTTGTTGCTGCAGGGAAAGGAAGTCGGCAAACGTGAGCGCCGTGGGATCGCCGGAAAGTTTGTGGCCATGCTTGATGACGTTGCTCAACGCATTGGGCGCGTCCTTGGCACAGCCTGTCAGCGGGCATCGCTCCAGCGTGGGCTGGCAAGCGGCCGCCTTGCTGCCGCCGGCAAATGCCGGCCATGACGACAGCAGAAGAAAACCCGTTAACGTCAGGCCACATGCTTTCATGGCGCCTCCCTCGCGATCACGCCACCTGGAATTGTCCTGGGGTCGTATCCGTTTATTGCAGGAAATCGGGACTTGTTCGGAAACCAAAAGCTGAACTCTTGCCCCAGAGACTTCGCGGGCAACCATTGCGGAGGCGAATCCTAATGTATGCAGAGATCGCCGTCAATGATTGGTTTTGGTCGCGGGGGCCGTAAGGGAAGAGCGTGAACTGCATCCCGGAAGACGTCACGGCGTAAAATAAGAAGATATGCGCCGGGTTTACCTGGATAACAACGCCACCACGCCCCTTCTGCCAGAGGTCTTTGAGGCGATCAAGCCCTTCTACATGGAGGGCTTCGGAAATGCTTCGTCCATCCATCGCTATGGGCAGCATACGCGGGCGGCAGTGGAGAAAGCGCGGGGGCACGTGGCCGCGCTTCTCAATGCACGACCGGCGGAGATCGTTTTCACCAGCGGCGGCACGGAGGGAGACAACGCGGCCATCTTTGGCCTGGTGCAGCGCGGCGACCACATTATTACCTCCACCATCGAGCATCACGCGGTGCTCAACACCTGCAAGCGGCTGGAGCAAATGGGATGCGAAGTCAGCTATGTTCCTGTGAACAGCCGCTGTGAGATTTCGCCCGACGACGTGCGCAAGGCCCTGCGGCCCAACACGCGGCTCATCAGCGTGATGATGGCCAACAATGAAACCGGAGTGGTCCAGCCGGTGGAGGAGATCGGCAAGATCGCCGAGGAGGCCGACGTCTTCTTCCACACGGACGCGGTGCAGGCCGCGGGAAAGGTCCCGGTTGACGTGCAGAAGATCGGCTGCGACGTGCTTTCCATCTCCGGCCACAAAATCCACGCTCCGCAAGGGACCGGGGCCATGTACATCCGCAAGGGAACGCTGATCCAGCCGCTGATTTATGGCGGCAGCCACGAGCGGCAGCGGCGTGCCGGGACAGAGAACGTTCCCGGGATCGTTGGCCTGGGCAAGGCCGCCGAGTTGGCGAAAGTATGGCTCGAGAGCGGCCGGGCAGCGGAAATGGCGGCCATGCGCGACCGGCTGCAGGAAGGAATCCTGTCGCAGGTGGAGTCAGCGGGCGTGAACGGACTGGGCGCGCCGCGCGTTCCCAACACTACCAACCTGTGGTTTGACTTTATTGAAGGCGAAGCCTTGGTGATCGCCCTGGACCTCAAAGGCCTGGCGGTTTCGAGCGGTGCAGCGTGCTCTTCCGGTGCGATTGAGCCTTCGCACGTGCTGCTGGCCATGGGCTTGCCGCATGAGCGCGCACGGGCCAGCATCCGCATGAGCCTGGGCAAGCAGACCACGGCGGAAGACGTTGACTTTGCCCTGAGCGTGGTGCCGGAAACGGTGGGCCGGCTGCGCGAGATTTCACCGCTCTATAAGAAAGCGCAGATGGTGTAATCGATACCCTATGAACGCACCTGCATATTTCGAAATCCAAGCGGACGACTGTAGCAGAGCGTCGCGTTTCTATGGCGAAATTTTTGGATGGCAGTTCAAGCACATCCCGGGGCTCCCGGTGGAGTACTGGCAGATCGAAACCGAGGGACCGCGCGGCGGGTTGCTGAAGCGTCCCGCCAAGACACCGCCGACCGGGCACGGAACCAATGCGTTCGTGTGCTCCATGGAGGTCGCGAACTTTGACGAGATCGCGGCAAAGATTGCAAGACTTGGCGGGGTCGTGGCCTTGCCCAAGTTCGCCGTGCCAGGAGTCTGCTGGCAGGGCTACTTCATTGATACCGAGGGAAACACCTTCGGGATCTTTCAGCCGGATACGGCAGCGAAATAGCATTTTGGCGTCTTTCCTCAGCGTTGCGATGCTCGTCTGCATCAGGGCCCAGGGTTCAAACATCTATAATTGAGTCATCATGCCAGCCCAGACCAGTACGGTTGCCGTAGCCATGTCCGGCGGTGTGGATTCTTCCACCGTTGCGGCTATGCTGCGCGCGGAGGGGCACAACGTGGTCGGTTTGACCATGCAGCTCTGGAACCAGCGCCGCCTCGCCGGCCGTGAGGGCATGCCGGAGCAGGTCCGGGGCCGCTGCTGCTCGATTGATGATGTCTATGACGCGCGCCGCGTCGCCGAGGACCTGGGCATTCCTTATTACGTGGTCAACCACGAAGAGCGGTTTGAGCGCGACGTGGTGCGTCCCTTTGTCCAGGACTATCTCTCCGGACGCACGCCCATCCCCTGCAGCCTGTGCAACAACCACTTGAAGTTTGACCAGTTGCTGGTGGTGGCGCGGCAGATCGGCGCCGACCTTCTCGCCACCGGCCATTACGCGCGCTGCGAGTTTTCTGCGGAGCGCAATCGCTGGCTGCTGCGCCGCGCCGCTGACCCAGCCAAGGACCAGACTTATTTCCTCTTCGGCCTCACGCAGGAGCAGCTCAGCCGCACGCGTTTCCCTCTGGGCGAGATGACCAAGCCGCAGGTGCGGGAGCTGGCCCGCAAGCACGCGCTGGCGCTGGCGGAGAAGCCGGACTCACAGGAGATTTGCTTTGTCCCCGGCGGCGATTACAAGCAGTTTATCGATGCGTATTTGGCGGAGCAGGGCGAGCAGCTTCGTGATACCGCGGGCGAGCTGGTCACCAGCGATGGCCGCGTGCTCGGACGGCATGAGGGCATCCACAATTTCACCGTAGGCCAGCGCAAGGGACTGGGCGTGGCCACGGGCTCGCCCCTATACGTGATCAACATCAATGGCGCGGAAGGCAAGATCACCGTGGGCGGCAATGAGGATCTGATGTCACGCCGGCTCATCGCGCATCGCCTGAACTGGATTGCCATCGACGGCTTACGCGCGAGCGATGCTCCGCTGCGCGTCGACGCCAACGCGCCCTTGCACGTTAAAGCCAACGCGCCCTTGCGCGTTCAGGCCAAGATCCGCCACCGGCACGAGCCCGCTGCGGCCGTGGTGGAGGATGCGGGCAACGGCGAAGTTCTGGTCACCTTTGATGAGTCGCAGCGCGCCATCACTCCCGGACAGGCCGTGGTCTTCTACGACGGCGATCTGGTGGTAGGCGGCGGCTGGATCGCCGAAGTGCGGAACTAAGCCCGCAAAAACACCTTCATCCTTTTGAGCGGGTACGCGCACACAGAAGCCACCGGACAGCTATGGCAGAGCGGAGCATTGTTGCGGCAGGTCTCTTTTCCGTGTTGGCGCAACAGAAGATGGGCCTGGGCAATCGCTTCGGGCTTTCGCGGCAATTCGCCTTTCAGGTCTTCCTGGACCGAGCGATACGTGGCAGCGTAGTTTCTGACATGCTCACGGCCATAGCCCACGCGCGTCAACACCCGCAGGCCGTTCCATTCCAGCGGCAGTCCGGGAGCCGCCCCACAGAACATGAGGATTTTTTCCGCACCGGGATCGCCGATGTTGGGAAATTGCTTGAGCGCTTTTTTGGCCTGAGGGTACGGCAGATCGAGAATCGTTTTCAGGTCGCCCCCGAATTGGTCGCGCGTAATGCGCGCGATCTCCTGCCAGCGGAACACCCTCACCTGCGGCCGCATGCCGCCCATTGTGGCAAGAGGAAGCAACATGCTCTTGTCCGCAGCCAGAATGGCCTTCGCTGAGAGCCCCACCTGCTTGCGCAAGCCCTCAAAAACCTGGGCCCGGCGTTCATCCGGCAGGAGGTAGCAGGCGTTCTCCCACAGAATCAGCTCAAACGGACCCTTGGCCGGCGGCAGCTTGGGCGCGCCGTAATGTTTCTCGAGCGCCGCGATCAGTTTCCTGATCCCCGGCCTGACCGCCTTTTCGTTCGTGGGTTGTCGTGTCGCTTTCATTCGTGGTGAGATCATGCCTGTCCGATTCTGAAGTCCCTGCTGCTTCCTCAGTGTCTCCGTGTCTCCGTGGTAGAGGTTGTATTCTGACTGCTTACCACCCGTAGAGTTTCGCCGCGTTGTCATGCAGCACCATGTGCGCCAGCTCCAGCGCCCGCTCGCGCGTGATCTCCTTGTCTTCCATCATGCCGGTGAGTGCGATGGCCAGGGCTTCCCGCCCTGATTGCGTGGTCTGCCAGCCGATCTCTTCCCAGTTGATTTCCGCGGTGTTGGGATAGAGATCGGTGCCGAACAGGACCTTCTCCGGGTACCACTCCAGCCATTCGCGCACCACCTGGCTCAGCGCGCGGGTGGGGATGAGCCACGTCTGTTCGGAAAAGTCGGCATAGACGTTGGGTTTCATCAGCAGATACGAGGTGTACTTGGTGAAGGCCCCGGCGCCGCCGTGGACCAGCACAAAATTGGTTTTTCGCAGCGTGGCGTCGTTGAGCACGGAGTCCATCAGCGCGGGATTCGATCCCGTGAGCATGAAGTATGAGCCGCAGCCGCCTCCGGTGTGCAGGTGCACCGGCATGCCCAGGCGTCCAGCTTCGCGCGCGATGGTTCGAAAGAGAAAGTTCTGCAGGCGGACGTAGTCGGCGCGCACCGGCACTCCCTCCTTATAGTAGGTCTTGTAGATGCGTTGCACGATTTCCAGCGGCTCCGGCGGCCCGAAGTCGAGCGAGCGCAGATACGCTGCCTCAAACTTGATGGCCACCGCGCCGCCCTTCTTCTGCAGCTCCAGCGTGGGCGTCACCACTTTGTTCACGTAGTCCTGGAGCGTGGGAGGCAGCCCGTCCAAGTTCAGGTCTTTCAGGTAGCGGCGCAGCAGTTGGACTTCACGCGAGAAGAAAAATGCGCGGTCTGGCGTTTCGCTGGCGAGCTCAGAGTTTTTGAGCGGATACATCAAGGCATCGTCGAACGGTACCCAGCGGAAGCGCGGCGGCTTGAGGCCGCGTCCCATGGCTACGCGATTGGCCAGTTCAGACTCGATGCCCAGTTGGTCCAGCACCCAGTCGGGAAAGTTGTCGCCCTGCTCCTGCATCACCTTCTGCTTGGCCGCCAGCAGCTCTTTCACGTGTTCCGGCGCTGCGTCATTGTAGGGATAGTTGTAGAGCGCCTTCCAGGCAGCCAGATACTGCGGGTTCTCCGGACGGGAGACCGTGGTGGGCACGGTTGGCTCCAGGGGATCGCAGGGGAGAGCGTCAAAATCGTCGTCTTTTTCTCCCGGCGCCACCACCTTGGGCGGATGCGAGTGGTTGTCAATCGCTTTGATCTTGTTGATCTCCGCCAGAAGCTGCGGATTGGGCGACTGGGCTCGTGCGGCAATCGCGAGCAGGCACAGAACAATAGCGAAACTTTTCAGCATGGCTGCATCTCCCTGGTGGTCGGCTGCGGCTCGGTGGTGGTGGAAAATTCGATCCCCATCCATACGTGTCAGGGCACGACCTTGGTCGTGCCGTCCGCTGCCTGAAATCATTGGGCTTTAGCCCTGGAGTCAGGCTGCAGCTTTAGCTGCTGCCAATCAAAGAAGCCTTCTTCATCTGCCTCTTCAGTGGGCAAAAGAGTAAATCGCCCGCGCCGTTTGTGCAAAGGGACAAGTGGCGGTACTCTGGAACAAGTTCATGTCAACACAACCTGTCATCGCCGTGGAAGACCTGCGCAAGAGCTATGACAAGCTGGAGGCGGTCAAAGGCATCGCCTTCCAGGTGAGCGAAGGCGAAGTCTTCGGTCTGCTGGGGCCCAACGGCGCAGGAAAGACCAGCACGGTCGAAATCCTGGAAGGCCTGCGTCCGCGCAGCGCCGGCTCGGCCACCGTTCTGGGCTTTGACCCGGACCGGCAAAAGCAGCAGCTCAAAGACCGCATCGGTGTGTGTTTGCAGGCCACTAACCTGCCGGCCAAGATCCGCGTGGAGGAGGCCCTGGAGCTTTTCGCGTCTTTTTATACCCGCAGCGTCAGCCCCGCGCAGTTGCTCAAACGGCTACAGTTGCTGGAGAAGCGCAACGCGTTTTACGAAACGCTCTCCGGCGGCCAGAAGCAGCGGCTGGCGCTCGCGCTGGCCCTGGTCAACGATCCGCAACTGCTCTTTTTGGACGAGCCCACTACGGGCCTTGACCCCCAGATCCGGCTGGAGATCCACGGGCTGATCTCAGAGATGAAAGCCGAGCGACGCACCGTAGTGCTGACCACGCACTACATTGAAGAAGCCGAGCGGTTGTGCGATCGCGTGGCCATCATGGACGAAGGCCGCATCGTGGCCATGGGCACGCCGCGCGAGTTGCAGCAGAAGAGCAAATCACAGTCGCTGATCCAGGTGATGTGCGCCCAGCCGCTGGATGGAACCCTGCCGCAATGGCCGGACGCGGTGGAATCTTCCTTGGGTCACGATCGCCGTGAACTCACGGTCTACTCCAATCGCCCGGCGCGAACACTGTTCGAGATCATGAGGTGGCTCGATCAGCAAGGCATCCAGCTGGATGATGTACATCTGAAGCGGCCAACGCTGGAAGATGTTTTTGTGGAGCTGACAGGGAAACACTTGAGAGACTGATGCCGCAAGGCCGGCTTGCGCGCCGAGCCGCGGGCAACAGGAGCAGAAGGCAGCATCCAGGAGAAATGCACTCCAGCGGTTTGGAGCGAAGCGACAGGAACCAATGAAAGCTTACTTGGAACTCATCAAGATCGACCTCAAGCTGGCGTTGCGCCTGCGCACGGTGATTTTTTTCAGTTATCTGTTCCCGTTGATCTTCTTTTTCACTTTCGGCTCCCTGCTGGGCGCCAGGAACAGTCTGAAAGATACGACATTCGTCATCACCATGTCTCTGACGCTCGGCGTCCTGGGCAACGGCTTGTTCGGCGCAGGTATACGCGCCCTGCAGGAGCGCGAATTGAACATCCTGCGCCGCTACAAAGTCACTCCCATTACCGCCGGGCCGCTGCTGGTGGCTTCCATGGTTACCGGCTGGATGATCTTCATGCCCTATATCGTGCTGCTGCTCACGCTCTCGCACTTCATCTATCACATGCCCTGGCCACAGCACATGGCTTCCCTGCTGGTCTTCATATCCCTGGGTCTGATCGCCTTTCGTTCGATCGGCCTGGTAATCGCTTCCGTCGCCAACAACATGCAGGAGGGCACGATACTGGTCCAGCTCCTGTACTTCCCCATGTTGTTCCTGAGCGGCGCCACGATTCCCACTGAAGCCATTCAGATGCGTCCCTGGCTGAACGCGATCTCCGGCTTCGTCCCGGCCACATACCTGGTAAAAGGCGTCCGGGGAATCATGCTGCAGAACAATTGGTTGTGGGAGATAAAAAGCGCAGCCGGAGCGATGGTCCTGACCGCGTTTCTGGGATGGTTTGTGGGCGTGAAGCTATTCCGCTGGGAGAAAGAAGAGAAGATACGGGCCTCCGCCAAGCTGTGGGTGCTGGCGGTGCTGGTGCCGTTCTTTGTGATGGGTGCGTGGAAGGGCCTGCATCCGGAAAAAAAGCAGCCTCCAGCAGTGAAAGGCGGCATGACCATGTCTCTGCCGGCGGGAGACCAAGTCCAGCGCGACGGAGCGAAGCAATGACGCGCCCACGGACGTGGGCTGCGGGTGAGCTGTTTGCCCTCGGCCTGGGGCTCGCCCTGGGGCTCGCCCTGGCGCAAGGCGATGGTCGCAGCTCTGCCCGCCAGGAATTCCTGAGCAAACTCGTGGCTGCCGCCATCGAACGTACGAACCACGTTGTCCGCTACGATCCCGGATATGTCGGCATCGCCTACCCCGGCGGCGACGTTCCGGCTGAAAGCGGCGTTTGCACGGACGAAATTATCCGCGTTTATCGCGTGCTCGGGGTTGACCTGCAAAAAGAAGTGCATGAAGACATGGCGGCCAACTTCGCGCTTTATCCCGCCGCCACAATCTGGAAGCAGAAGCGTCCGGACAAGAACATTGACCATCGCCGCGTGCCCAACCTGATGGTGTTCTTCAGCCGCAAGGGTGAAGTCCTGCCGATTACAGACAAC
>DASVFK010000201.1:0-5855 GCA_036380095.1 Candidatus Angelobacter sp.
GGGCGGCTTCTTCGATCTTGGCGGTTCCACTTCCAGCGAAATCGTGCTCACGCGAATCCCAGGGGCCAGGCTGGTCAAAGCTCTGAATACCATCTATTACGAACACCTCGCGTGCCGTGGCCGAAAAGACCTGCCGGTGGAAGAGCGCCATGCCATCTACGTCGCGGGGGATGATGTCGAGGCGAAGCAGACGGTTGCGCGCTTGATTGAAGACATCGGCTTTGCGCCGGTGGACACGGGATCGCTGCGTGAAGGCGGCCGGCTGCAGCAGCCCGATTCGCTGATTTACAACCAAACCTATACCGCGCGCGAGGCCCGCGGCTTCTTCCGCAACGAGCTGCACAGGCTGGTGGACGGCCTGCCTGAACATGAGTTGGCGCAAGCGCTGGAGTACTTGTCGCAGCGCAACGGCGGGCGCGGCCGGTGAGAGGTTGCCGCCCTTGCAGTTGCCAGGCGGTGTGGCCTCAGGTCTTGGCAGTATCGCCAAGCGGCATGGCATACCTTATCCTTACCGCGAGGGGAAAAGGCTTGATCCGTGAAACGCAGAACGTGGTGTGGAACCGAGCACGAAGCCGCTGGTCCGGCAAGACCATGGTGCTTCTCCTTTGTTTATCAGTGGCCGCATCCACGGGACTTCTGCGGGCGCAGGAGGATGATCGGAAGATCGCGATCGGCGAGGCGGCGCAGGGTGCGGTGCAGCAATCGCGGCTCACGCTTCCCGGCGGCGCGGCGTTTCACTTGAAGGCCCACATCGCGGAAACCACAAACGCGGAGTCCGCGCATACCGCGGAGGTCGAAGAATACTGGGTCTCTCCGGAGAAATGGCGCAGGACCATTCAATCCCCAGGTTTTTCTCAGACGCTGATTGTCAACGGCGGCCAGACACAGGAAACAAATTTCGGCGATTACTATCCGTTCTGGCTGCGCGACCTGGTCACAGCCATTTTTGATCCCCTGCCGATGCTGGAACAGCTCAAACGCTATCGCGGCGTGCTCAGCCTGCCCATGGATTCGTCGCAGTCCAATGCCTGCTTGCAAATGAATGTGCCCTCCGGCAGGGCGGAGCTAAAAACTGCCCTAAGCTACGCGTTCTGCTTCCAAGGCCGTACCGGGCTGTTGCAGCAGGTGGTGACCCCCGGGTTCCGCGCGCAGTTCCAGGACTACAGGCCTTTTCAAGGGAAGAGCGTGGCCTGGCGAATCGCGTTCAGCCCAGCGCCGGCGATCAACATTGAAGCGCGCATCACGGATTTGCAGCCGCTTGCCCAGATTGACGAGGGCCTCTTCGCCGTCGACATCAAGGGAGCAACTCCGGCGGCGGAGCAGTTGAAGAGCGTTCAGGTGGGCGAACCCACGGCGCGTGCCCTGCAGTTGAAAGCACCGGAGCTGCAGTGGCCCAGCGTGCGCGAGGGCAAGACCCAGGGCATCCTGAGCCTTTACGTTTCCGTGGACACAAGCGGACGCGTGCGCGAAGTCTGGCCCTTCCACTCTGACAATCCCGAGGTCTCCGCCGCTGCTTGCGCGCAAGTGGCCCAATGGCAGTTCAAGCCGTACGTGAATGGCGTGGCGATGCAAATGGAATCGGTGCTGACCTTCGCTTTTCAGGCCAAGCCGGGGCCGCCGATTCCGGTGCTGGCCAACGCCGAAGCTCGCAAGCTGGCCACGCATGTTGTTGAGCCGCGCGTGAAGACAGGGACCGCCGCCAGGGGAACAACGTTTGTCCTGCGCGCTGTAGTGGATGAAAAAGGCAAGTTGCTTGAGGTGCGCAATACACGGCAGATCTCTCCAGCTCTGTTTCAAGCCGGCGACAGCGCGCTGCGCCAGTGGCAATTCCGTCCATTTATCAAAGATGGTGCTCCTGACCGTTTCTATGCGGACATCAGCTTTGTGGTGAAGTGACGCCAGTCACAATCTGCTGTTCAGGAAACGCGTAGCCTAAAAGAAGAGCATTCACGCCATGGCCCAGGAAGTGGCCCAAGTCGCCGTTGCGCAACCGCGCCTGCCACCAAGCTTGCCCTCCGTCTCATGGTCGCGAGACAGCGTGATTGCCGCCGCGGTCCTCATCCTGATTGCAGTGTACCTGTTCCTTCGTTTTGGCCTGGGATGGGGAGCGGGGTCCTATCAGACGCTGGCGCCCTTGTTTGTCGCGCTGGCGTTTGGCGTGCCGCTCGTGTATGACCTGGTGCGCAAGCTCTTCCGTTTGGAATTTGGCGCAGACCTGATTGCCGGCGTTTCCATTGTGAGCGCCGTGCTCATGCAGGAGTACCTGGTGGCCTGCGTGGTGGTGCTGATGCTCTCCGGCGGACAGGCCCTCGAAAACTATGCCCTGCGCCGGGCTTCTTCCGTGCTGAACGCTCTGGCAAAACGCATGCCTACCACGGCCCACCTGGTGCATGGCGCCAGCTTCAAGGACGTGGCGGTGGAGCAGGTCCGTCCGAACGACGAACTGCTGGTGCTTCCGCACGAGATCTGCCCGGTGGACGGCGAAGTCATGGAAGGTTATAGCCGGATGGACGAGTCGTTCCTCACCGGCGAACCGTTTGAGCTGGCCAAGGCCCCCGGGGCGCGCGTGATCTCCGGCGCCATCAACGGCGAGGCGTTGCTGAAAATCCGCGCGCTCAGGCCGGCTGAAGAATCACGCTATGCACGCATCCTGCGCGTGATCCGGGAAACGGAGCAGAGGCAGCCGCGCATCCGCCGCGTGGGTGACCGGCTGGGAGCATGGTACACGCCGCTGGCGCTGCTGGTGGCCGGCCTGGGATGGGGGTTGAGCGGCGATCCGCATCGCTTCCTTGCCGTTTCGGTCATCGCCACGCCGTGCCCGCTGCTGCTGGCCATCCCCATTGCCATTCTGGGAGGAATCTCACTGGCGGCGCGGCGCAGCATCGTGGTGCGCAACGCCGCTGTGCTGGAGCAAATTGATAACTGCCGCGTTTTTATCTTCGACAAGACGGGAACACTTACGTACGGGCGGCCGGCGCTTTCGGAGGTCCGCTGCGCGCCCGGGCGCCAGGAGGATGAGGCGCTCTTCTACGCTGCGAGCCTGGAGACCTACTCGCGTCATCCGCTGGCGCGTGGGATTTTGGCAACGGCCAGGGAGCGGCGCATCGCACTGGCCACGCCGGCCAACGTGCGGGAAACTCCGGGTGATGGGTTGCGCGGAGTGGTGGAAGGGCATGAAATCCACATCACCGGCCGCAAAAAAGCGGAGACAATCTACGGTCCGCTGGAACATCTGCCCGCGCCGGTGAGCGGCCTGGAGTGTTTGATTTTTGTGGACGACAAGTACGCTGCTCTACTTCGCTTCCAGGATGAACCCAAGCGAGATAGCCCGACCTTCATCGGCCATTTGCGGCCGAAACACCATGCGGAACGAGTGGTGCTGATTTCCGGCGACAAGGAGAGCGAAGTCCAGAATGTGGCAGCGACGGTAGGCATCAGCGAGACTTATTCCAGCCGGAGCCCGGAACAGAAACTGGAGTTTGTGCGCGAGCAGACCGCGCGACAGAAGACGCTTTTTGTCGGGGACGGCATCAATGACGCGCCGGCCATGCTCGCCGCCACCGTGGGCGTGGCTCTGGGCGGAAGCAGCGAGGCCATCTCCGAATCGGCAGACGCAGTGGTGCTGGATTCTTCTCTGCGCAAGATCGACGAACTCATCCACATCGGGCGGCGCATGAGGAAGATCGCTTTGCAGAGCGCGCTGGGCGGCATTCTGCTGAGCGCCGCGGGAATGCTGGCGGCGGCGCTGGGCCATCTCGCGCCACTGGAGGGCGCGATTGCCCAGGAAATCATCGACTTGCTGGCTGTGCTTAATGCTCTTCGCGTAGCTGTGGGCAGGCGCGACTTGGCGGACTTCTAGGAAAGCCAAGCCGCGTCAATCTGGGACTTATCGAGTTAAGAGTTGCAGTTATGCTCTTTCCACGTGGCAAGAAATGGGCTACTATGTCCGGCGTGACGCCTTGGCTCAAAAGCGCGATCTGGCTCTTGGTGATCTACGGCATCCTATCCATGCTGCTGTCGCCGCCGCCGCAATTGAGCGCCGCATTCGCTGGTAAGTCGCAGCTGCTATTTTTCGTCTTAGTTACTTACGCCTTGCTCCACCTGTTATTCTCCGCTCTGTTCCTTGGTTTTCAGCCGGCACACCCAGGATTAGTGACGTCTGCCGGTTTCCTGGAAAAGATCTGCCTGAGACTTTGTTAGCCGGAAGCATCGCTGCGCCGGCTCCAGGCGCCCGTTGAGAAAATCCTCCTCTCGCGGTGGGCCTGGTCAAAGAAGGAAAGATCAACGCACGTTGTCAAGGAAACGTGAAGGTTTAGCAGGCCATGAGTTACATCAGAAGAATTCTCGAGGGGGCTGCCGTGCTCCCCTTTGTCAAGCTGCCTTTCCAGAACAAGCCTCTGGGCCCGGACTACCAGTCCCGGCGCGATCTGGCCGATTATGGTCGCATGCTGCACAGCCAGGGCTTCGTCGCCGCCACAGACGGGAACCTCTCGATTCGTTTGGACCGTGAGCGCGTCCTGGTAACGCCGACCGGTTTTAGTAAAGGCATGATGGATCCCGACGACATGGTGGTTGTGGACCTCGACGGCCACAAGCTGAGCGGCACGAACAACCCGTCCAGTGAAATCGCCATGCACCTGACCATCTACCAGATGCGTCCTGATGTCGGCGCGGTAGTGCACGCTCATCCATGCACAGCCACAGCGTTCGCGTCCGCCGGCATTGCGCTCGACCAGCCGTTGTGCTCGGAGATCGTGATCACGCTGGGCGCGGTCCCGCTGGCGCCTTACGCCACCACGGGCACGCACGAGTTGAGCGATTCGCTGGCGCCTTACATTCCGGCCCACAACGCGATCCTCATGGCCAACCACGGTGTGGTCACTTATGGCCGCGACCTTCGCCAGGCCTACCTACGTATGGAGGCCGTGGAGCACTACGCCAAGATCGTGCTCGCCGCGCGGCAACTTGGCACCGCGCGATCTCTGAATGATCACCAGTTGGAGGAACTGTTCCAGGCGCGCTCGAGGTATGCAGGAAGCCACTGACCAAAACTACACAGGGTCACGTCGCTGTTGTTTAGCAAAGCTCCGATCAGGGTGAGCAACTTGTCGCAAGCTCTGTTGAGAGGTTTTGAAGCACGAGATTTCAAGGGTGGTTGCGTTTTCGGCCATTGGCCTAGTTCGATTCATAGTTCCAAAATGGAACATCACCTATGTAGTTGCGGCCTATTTTGCTTGACCGCCACTCCTCGCGGGCGCAGCATGGATTCGCACGATACCCCGCAAAGGAGAGCTCAATGGAAGTGATTGCCCACACCCCAACAGAACTGGACATCGTACGCACCTGGAAGGACGCCAGGTACAGGCGCAGTCTCTCTGCTCAACAACTTCAAACATTGCCCAACCATCCCGCCGGTCCCGCTATGTTGACTGACCAGGAACTCAAGGTCGCGGGCGGGCTCGCGCTCGACGAGGATTTCTCCATTCCCCTCACCACGGCGCTGGGATGCACGGAGTGGACATTCCACAGTTGGAAATCCTGCGGGTGCTGAACGCAGCGAAACGCCCATAGATTTCCCTTCCGTCCATTGATTTGTGACTTGAAACTAGTTGCGTTTTTGTGGGTCCGCCCATCCGTCGCGGGCCCACAAGCGTAGAATTCCCTTCCCGACTTCTCAAGAGATATCACCATGGGCCCATCCATCCTCGATGATTCCGCGTGGCGGCGGGCATGGTCGCTCACGGAGAGACTTTCCCGATTTCGCCAGGCTCAAGACCAGACCCAAATCGCAGTGGACCATGAGCTTGCTGCAGAGACACTTGCGCTGTGGCGATCCGGCTCTCCTTTCGACAAAG
>DASVFK010000202.1:0-10675 GCA_036380095.1 Candidatus Angelobacter sp.
GGAGGCAAGATTCGGGACCAGGTAGGCCGCCGCTGTGGCGAACAGCCTGGTGGCGCCGGCTGACATCGCGGCAAAGTTGCGCAGGTCGTCGGCAAACGTGCCAATCACAAACATGGCGAAAGCAAAGATGGCGGAAAACAGCGGCGAAGAAAACGACGAAAAGAGCAGCGTGAGCGCGGTCATGATCACGAATTGCAGGATGGCAAAGTAGATGGCCACAAGCAGGCGCGCATCGGCGGCGGTAAGACCATGCGCAGTGATGAGCAGCGCCGCGTAGAACCCCACGGTCATCAGAAAAGCATTCACCAGCAAGGTGAGCAGCAACCCGCAATACTTGCCCACAATGAATTCCCAGCGCCGCACGGGACGTGACAGGATGGTGTAGAGCGTGCGTTTTTCGATCTCCTTGGAAACCAGGCCAATGCCGATGAAGATGGCGATGATCACTCCGAAGAGGGAAATCGAACTCAGGCCTACGTTCACCAGAATCAAGCGCTCCAGACCGATGGAAATCTGGCCGAAAAGGGGAGCGCTGGCCACCAGCAGCAGGACGAAAAGGACGAGATTGTAGAGCACGCGGTCGCGCACCGCTTCGCGAAAGGTGTTCAGCGTGATGGAGCGGAGGCGAGAAGTCATGCGCGTACGGTCTCCTGCTGCGACGTCTTGGAGAGGAAATACTCTTCCAGGGTACCGTGCAGGGGAGTGACTGATACAAGTCTGGCGCGCTGCTGCCGCAGGCCCTCGAGAACTGGATCAAGCGATTCGCTTTGAACTGTCGCGCGGACCGTGTCCCCGGTGACATGCGACTCCAAGGCATACCGGGCGACCGCGGCGAGGGCTTCCGCGCCCTGCCAAACGACTTCCGTCTTTCCGGCAGTGCTGCTGCGAAGCTCGCTCACCACGCCCACGCCCCGCAGCTCGCCTTTGTGGATCACGGCCACGCGATCGCAAAGGGCTTCCGCATCAGACAGGATGTGCGTGGAAAAAAAGATGGTCTTGCCTGCGTCCTTCAGGCCCTGGATCAACTCGCGGACTTCATACCGGCCCAGAGGATCCAGGCCGGACATGGGCTCATCCAGGAAAATCACCTGGGGATCGTGAACAATGGCCTGGGCGATGCCCACGCGCTGCAGCATGCCTTTGGAAAACGTACGCAGTTGCTTGTTGCCGGCATCGCGGAGTCCAACGCGCTCCAGCAATTCGGGGACCCGCTTGGCGCGGTCGGCGCTGGAGACGCCGGAAAGCCCGGCGTAGTAATCCAGCAATTCAGGCGCGCTCAGATAGTCATAGAAATACGGCTGTTCCGGCAGGAAGCCGATCTTGCGCTTGATCTCCGGATCGTTGATGTCCTTCCCCAGAATTTGCGCCGAGCCTGACGTGGGAAAGATGATGCCCATCAGCAGCTTAAGCGTGGTGGTTTTGCCGGCGCCGTTGGGGCCGAGAAACCCGAACGTCTCTCCGCATTCAACCGAAAGGTCCAGTCCCGTGAGAGCGGGTCGAAGCTGCTTTTTCCAGAAGCCTACAGGATAGGCCTTCGACAGACCCTGGATTTGAATGGCAAGCATGTCCTGGTTGCGAGTATGCGAATGCCTTATTCTAGTGCACCTGATGCCGGGGTATCAATTGTGGGCGACTACTGGATCGGCGTGTATGTGGCCGGGTTATCGCAAGCGCTGTGAGCTACCACGCCCGCAAGCTTGGCGGCGCCGCCAACCTCGCTGCGGATCACGCCGGACTCGGTGGAGCAGAAGTTGTTTTCACCGGTGCTGCCCCAAACCGCGGGTGTCGCCGTCAGGGTGTAGCTGGCGATGGCCGGCGAGGCAAGAAAGAAGCCAAAACCGCTCTTCACGCATGGCTCAGCCGCGCAGCCTACGAGCTGGTCCACCAGGCAGGCGTTGGTCGCGTTGCACGGGGTGCCTGGGCCAAGCTGCGCCAGGGAGGTAGCATAGTTCAGCGAATTTCCGTACTGCAGCAAGTAGGCCGCTTGCGAATTATTGATGTTTCGGATCGTGGCCACAGCAGCGGACTTGTTGGCTGACATTTTCGCCCGCAACAAATTGGGAATCGCAATCGAAGCGATAACGAGAATGATCGCTACCACGATCAACAGCTCAATGAGTGAGAATCCCCGGCTTTTGTTCATTGCTGATTCCTTAGTTTATTGGGTCAAAGCATTAGGGGGAGTAGCTTAGTTCTGGTGCGACTAAGAGACAGATGCACCTGAATAGCCACATTTCATCGGGTTTGAGGTCTGGGTTACCATAGTATAAGTCTTTCAATATCAGTAGGTTGCCTCTCTAGCACAACCAGGTGCGCGGTAGCCGGGAAAGCAGGGATGTTCTTTCGCTGCAATGAATTGACGAAAAGTGTCATTAAGCTGCAGATAGATACTTCAATGGATTGAAAGCAGAAAAGGGACACGCTAATGCGTGTCCCTTTTCTGTTTGGCTCATACCCTCCCCCAGGTACTTGCCGAAAAACGATCAGTTATTGAATCGGGGCATACGTGCCCGGCGTTCCGCAGTTGGTCGGGGTTTCGGGACCATTCACAGAGGCGGTTGCACCCACGTGTGACTTGATCACTGCGTCTGCCTGCGAGCAGTAAGTTTTGTTTCCAGTGCTTTCCCAGGTGATGGGATCAGCCGTGGCGGTGTAATCACCGAAAGGAGCTGTTGCTGCGGCGCTCTGCAGATAGTAGTTGAAGCCGCCCTTGGGGCAAGCCGTGGTGCCGGTGCAGGTTGTAGCCGCCAGAGTGCTATCCAGCAAGCAAGCAGCAGCGGCTGTGGGACCGCTAGCGGGACATCCGCCAGCGGGCGGACCCAGGGTGGCCAGGTTCGGCGCGTAGCCGAAGGAGGCAAAATTGGTTGCGTAAGTCACTTCTGCCGTGTTGATGGTGCGGAGTGAGCTGGCAGCCGCGGAATTGTTGGCCGACATCTTGGACCGAAGCAAATTCGGGATAGCAATGGCTGCAATGATCAAAATGATCGCCACCACAATCAGCAGCTCGATCAACGAAAAGCCTTTCTGTTTGCGCATGAGAAGATCTCCTCTTGTCTGCCGAGCGTTTCTATGCCGGCCAGAGTCACGCTGGAGAAACCAGCATCTTCCTAGCCAATCCTCACCATCGGCTCTGTGAGGGGGAAGGAGCCCTAGAATCAATGGCTTCGCCTGATCAGTTCTGCTCAAGATCCTGCCCTGGCAGGGCTGGCGCGTTCCAAAATGACATTTTTTGTCAGAACTGGCTGACACTTTGTTGCTGAAACACGTAGGCGCAAAAAGATAGAAAAGACGCGGCACGGAGCCGCGTCTTTCTACTTGGCTCATACCTCCCCCAGGTACTTGCCGAAAAACGATCAGCTATTGAATCGGTTTGTATGTGCCCGGCGTTCCGCAGTTAGTCGGGGTTTCGGGACCATTCACCGAGGCGGTTGCACCCACGTGTGACTTGATCACTGCGTCTGCCTGCGAGCAGTAGGTCTTGTTGCCAGTGCTTTCCCAGGTGATGGGATCAGCCGTGGCGGTGTAATCACCGAAAGGAGCTGTTGCTGCGGCGCTCTGCAGATAGTAGTTGAAGCCGCCCTTGGGGCAAGCCGTGGTGCCGGTACAGGTTGTAGCCGCCAGCGTGCTATCCAGCAAGCAGGCAGCGGCGGCGGTGGGACCGGCAGCAGGACATCCACCAGCCGGCGGACCCAGGGTTGCCAGGTTCGGCGCGTAGCCGAAGGAGGCAAAGTTGGTTGCGTAAGTCACTTCTGCGGTGTTGATGGTGCGAAGTGAGCTAGCAGCCGCGGAATTGTTGGCTGACATCTTGGACCGAAGCAAATTCGGGATAGCAATGGCTGCAATGATCAAGATGATCGCCACCACGATCAGTAGCTCGATCAACGAAAAGCCTTTCTGTTTGCGCATTTGAAGAAATCTCCTCTTGGAATCCTCAGAAAACTTGCCGGGTCCATAATTGTTGGCCCAGCTTAATATTTCTTGACACTAGTGCACTTAAGAAGCCGCTTAGAACGGGGGCCAGTCATCGTTGCATCATTCTCTTATAAGTGATTGATAATAATATAGATGATGCGAAGGCTCTCTGCTTGGCTGTCAAAATTCGCATTAGATTCCTGCTATTTTAAACAAGAATGACATAAATTGTCATTCAGGAGTGACGCATTAGGGGATTTTCCAGTTTGTGGGAAACGGGGCCAGCTTTCGCCCCGTCGAGGCTGCGGGCTTCCGCCGCTATCGCATCAGCCAGTTCAGGACCGTGGGAGGCTGGTATCTGTATCCGTAGAGTTCGGCGATGCGTTGAATGTCAGTTTCGAGTTGCGCTTCGCCCTTCTTGCGAAGCTCTTCCGTGAGCACGCTGTGCAGCGCGTTCGGATCCTGACCGAAATCAAAGAACTCTTCCGCCCGCTCGTTCTCCGTGAACAGCTTCTTGCCGTTGTCATAGAGCAGGCCGTAAAGCGGGCCGTAGCTTGAAGCGATCATGTACGACTCTTGGCTGTACTTCTGCATCTCCGCGGCGGTCCGGGTAAAAAGCGGGCGGCCGAATTCCGGCCGGGCAATGACCGGGCCGTGGCCGAGCAGTTCGTAAAGCGTGGCCGCAATATCAGTATTGAAGGCGATCAGGTCGGGGTCGTAATACCAGGACTGCCTGATCGAGCGCGGCACATGAACGATGAGCGGAACGCGGATCACTTCAGGTTTCAGGGAAAAGGCATGCCGCTCGCCGCCGATCTTTTGCAGCGCCTCGCCGTGGTCGGCGGTCAGAATGACAATGCTGTTGTCATACAGCCCCTGGTCCTTGAGTGTGTGGACAAAGCCGCCAAAGCAGCCATCCAGGCGCTCAAGTTCTGAGGCGTAGTAGTCGGCGAACGGAGAGTATTTCTTTTTTGCCGGCCGGAGACGGGCTGTTTTGCCCAGCGTCACAATATGGATGTTTTGCGGTTGCGTGTACAAGAAGATGGGCTGAGCCGGGTCTTTGCGATGGGCGATTTGCTCGCCCGCCTCGGCCGCAGTGGAACAGAAATCAACGTCCGTCCACTTGTCAGCTTTTTCATCCAATGGCGTCAGCTCCGGCCCGGGCTGCAACAAGACGCGCAGCACCGTATCCACCGTGACCAGTTCCTGGTAGCCGTCCACACGAATGAGTTTTTCCAAGCCGTTTACCTTGTGGAACGGCTGCACGTAGTGCTTGTGCAACTGCAGCATGCCTGACCAGATAGAGGGCTCGGACAAGGTTGTGCCGCTGTACCGCGTAAACGCGTTGCGGAACACGACGCTTTCCGCCGCGAAATCGGCGATGGACGGAGTGAAGGAAACGGCCGGGTTGTATGGAGAAAGGTAATCCTGGCGCAGCGAGTCAACCACAAGGATGAAGATGTTCGGCCGCGGGCCGGCAGCCGGCCGCAGGTTTTCGACCAGGTCCACGTCGTGCAGGTCCACGGATGCCGTGGCAGGAATGTTCGTGTGCTGTGCGAGGAAAAGGCAGTGTTCATTGCACGGAACTTCGTTCGTGGACGTGATGATGGCGCTGGCAGCGGCGTAGGAGGCGTCGAGAGCGGCATGCTGCCGCAACACCGAATCCATGTCCAAGTCCCGGGCCGAGAGCCTGTGCGCCCAGCTGTTTTCGGCATGGAATCCCAGGACGGCGAGCAAGGCTGTGAGGGCTAGCGGCCATGCGCGACGGGGCCGGGACTGGCGGGGACCACGATAGACGATCAAAAACGCCGCCAGGCCCCAGAGCGTGATGGCCCACGTCTTTTCCAGCACAAGGTTCCAATCCATGGCCCCGATCACGGCGGGAACAGTGACTGCAGCGACCAGCATCAATAGCAACCACACGGCTTCTGCGGCCTTGGCGACAAAGGGCTTGAGTGGTTCCGGGGAGATAGGGGGGCGCTCTTGGTGTTGCACGCGACGCCGCAGGACCCATCCGCTCGCGAGCATCACTCCCGCCAGCGAAAACCAGCAGGCATAAATGACGGCTTCAGTTCCTGCGAAGGGAATGGCGGCGAGCACCACCTTGGCCAAACACACCGCGAGGCCCAGCCACGATAGGAACGTATAGGCCACAAAGCGCACCGTCGCTGGGTTGGCAGCGCGGTCTGCAAGCCGCGAAGTGAATTCCACCACGCTGAAGACAAAGAAGAACAACAAGAGCTGGGTGATGGCGGCCCAGGCCCATGCAACCAGGTTTGTCCTTGTAACCGCCACCGGCATGCCCGCGATGGTAAGACGCAAACAGGAAGCCGCCGGATAGAGCACACTGACAAAACACGCTGCGAAAATCACGCGCAAGTAAGAGACGCGCCGCGGAGCCGATGCGGGGCTCTTGAGATGCTCGAGGCAGGCAACATAGTCGAGTAGTCCCAGGCATATGACGGGAAAAAGGAATGCGACGGCCCACAAAAAGCTCAGCGAGTCGCTACGAAGGTGCTGCACGGGTCTTTCCCAGATCAGATACGCCGAGGCAAGAGCGCCGATGAACCAGAATTCCAGGACAATTCCGCGCGTGGAAGCGTTGCCGAAGCGGCCACGAAGCGCAAAGGCTGCGCCGCAGAACGTAAGTGTGAACAAATAAGGCTGCAGGCGGGCGAACAGCGGCATCCAGGACTGGAACGGCGCCTGAATGAAAGCGTAATAGGTTGTGGGTATGTACGCCAACAGGCAGTACATGGAACTCAGGAACAGGATGACGGCAAAAGCCGCGGCCGGCGTGCGCTCGAAAAGTGATTGCCAGCGCACAGAAGGGAACTCCTCCCTCTGGAGTGGTACGCTCCCGGCGGAGACGGCACTCTCACGATCGCTGATTGGATCGGCCTGCATCCTGCAATTCTGCTTTACCCATCTTGCAACAAAAAGTGACCTTTGTTCCAGCCCAGAGATGCACTTGCGCAGCCAGGTTGCGCGAGCGGGTCAGTTTCTACTCTTGTCATGGCATGAAACAGCAACGGCGGCAGCGATCATGACGCTGCCGCCGAAATCTGGAAGCCGGCAATGCGAAGAGATAAGTCAGAAGGGAATGTCTTCGTCTGTGATTTCCGCTCCCTGGGCCACTTCATCATGGTGGGGCGTGCGCTGGTCCATCCCCGCGGACTGTGAGGCAGCGGCGCGCGAGGCCCGGCCTTCAAAGTCGCCGTCACCGCGGCCACTCAGCAGGACCAGGTCATTGGCGACGATTTCTGTCCGGTACTTTTTCTCGCCGCTCTGCTTGTCTTCCCAACTGGAGGTCTGAATTCTGCCTTCAATGTAGACCTTGGAGCCTTTTTTCAGGTATTCGCCGGCGATCTCAGCCAGCCGTTGCCAGGCCACGATGTTGTGCCACTCAGTGCGGTCCTGCCATTCGCCGCCCTTGTCTTTGTAGCGTTCGTTGGTGGCCACGGTGAATTTTGCGACAGGCAGGCCGCTGGGGGTGAACTTGACCTCAGGGTCCTTGCCCAGGTTTCCGAGGAGGATCACTTTGTTAACACTCTTTGGCATGGGAGAGCTTTTCCTTCATGAATTTGACGCAAATATAACAGTTCGCCACGATTTATTAAAGCGGCTAGAGGCGCTCAGGCGTGGGCGCCGTAAATCCGGTAAAGCATTATATAGACCACCACGCCGGTCACGGAAACGTAAAGCCAGATGGGATAAGTCCAGCGGGCGATGCGGCGGTGACTGTCAAAACGTTCGCGCAAAGCACGCGTGAGCGTAATCAGAACCAGAGGCGGGACAGCCGCGGCGAGCAGCGTGTGCGAAATCAGGATGGAGAAATACAGCGGTCTGACCCAACCCGTTCCCGGAAAATGCACGGAGCGGACGTGCGCGTGATAGTAAAGATACGACGCCAGAAACAAAGTTGACATAATCACAGCGGCGATCATGCAGGCGCGATGCCAGGCGACGTTGCGGCGGCGAATGAAGACGCGGCCGGTGGCGATGAGCACGGCGCTGACGCCGTTGAGGGTGGCGTTGATAGCGGGAAAGATGGTCAGGTCGGCCATGTCAGGCGGCCGGGACGGTGCTGCGACGATTGGCGATGACAAACCCCGCAGCGAATACAAGCGCTGCAAAAGCCGCGAGCACGGCGATCGAGGGCCAGAGCGTGAGAGTGGTGGCGGGCGAGGCAGGGAAGAGCGTCAGCAGGAGCGCGTCCATCCCGTATGTCAGCGGATTCACCCGCATCAGCGCCTTGAGCCAACCATGGGCGCCGGCTACGGGGAACAGCGCGCCGGAGAGCATCCACAGAGGAATCAGGAACAGATTGATTATGGCGTGAAAGCCCTGGGCGGACTCCATACGCCAGGCGATGCCAAAGCCGAGCGCGGTGAGCGAGAAGGCGACCAGGAAAGTAACCAGCGCCACGATCAGGAACTGCTGGAAACTGATATGTACTCCAATCAGCGGCGCCAGAACCAGAAACAGCAGACCCTGGATGGCGGAGAGCGTGGTCCCGCCCAGCACTTTTCCCAAGACAATGCCCGAGCGATGCACCGGCGCCACCATCACAGAGAGCAGAAAGCCCTGATTGCGGTCTTCAATCACGGACATCATGGTGAAGATCGAAGTGAACAGAACGATCATCATCAGCGCGCCGGGAAAAAAGTATTGGAGAAAGTTGCCGGTGCCGGTGGCCGATGACTGTAGCGATTTTCCGAACCCGGCGCCGATCACAACCCAGAACAGCAGAGGCGAGACAATCACGCCCACCACGCGCGCCGGCTGGCGATAGAAGCGGACAACTTCACGCCACCACAGCGTAAACGCAGGCAGAAAAGGGCCGACCCTGGGCGTGACCGTGGACGGAATTGTGGCTGCCTGTGCCATCAGCGTTTCTCAGCTTTCTCGGCTTCGGCCTCACTCCAGAAGCGATGGCCGGTGCGATGAATGAATACGTCTTCCAGCGTGGGCTTGCTCACCACCACGGACTGAATCTCGCCGGGGAAGGCCTCAACCAAATCGGTGATAAAGCGATGGCCTTCCTTGCGTTCCATGCGCACCTTGTCATCCAGAACCGCGGCGGAAACGCCGAATTGCTGTTCGATGCGGCGGGCCAAAGAGTCGGCGTTGGCGGTTTCGAGCAGAATCACGTCGCCGCCGATTTCGCTGCGCAGGTCGGCCGGAGTCCCCAGTGCTACGACGCGGCCTTCGCTCAGGATGGCCAGCCGGTCGCAGCGCTCGGCTTCTTCCATGAGGTGGGTGGTCACAACGATGGAGACGCGCTCCTGGGTGCGCAGCTCATGCAGGTACTGCCAGAGATCGCGGCGCGCGCCGGGATCGAGACCGGTGGTGGGTTCATCGAGCAAAAGAACGCCCGGATGATGCATCAGGCCCTTGGCCAACTCCACGCGACGCTGCATTCCGCCGGAGAACGTCTCCACGCGATCGCGCGCGCGATCAGCCAAGCCCACCCTTCCCAGCATTTCGGCGATGCGCGCTTTCAACTCGGCGCCGTGCAGCCCGTAGAGATGTCCCTGGTGCCACAGGTTTTCCGCGGCGGTGAGCTTGGTGTCCACGCTCTGCGCCTGGAAGACCACCCCGATGCGCCGGCGCACTTCGTCAGGCTGCGTGGCTGCGTCAAAGCCGGAAAGCAGCGCGCGGCCGGCGGAGGGCAGCATCAAAGTGGAGAGAATGCGGAACAAGGTCGTCTTGCCGCTGCCGTTGGGCCCGAGCAGGGCAAAGATCTCGCCAGAGTTGACGGTGAAAGAGACGCCATCCAGGGCGGCGCGCTTGCCATAGTTGTGGCGGAGGTCCTCAACGCGAATGACTGCCGTGTTCGACGAACTGTTCACAACAGGAGGCGTGTTCTCCACAACCGTAGCCATCAGGTCCGCACCACGTTCAACATCATCAGGGCAAAGAGCAGGGGCAGATAAATCACAGAGGCCTGCAACAGGTGCCGCGCCAGCCGCCGCGATTCGCCCGAGGTGGTGGGCAGCTTGGTCCGGGCGAGACGGAAGATGAAATAAAGGAAGCCGATGCCCAGGACGAGCGCGCCCACGAGATAGACCTTGCCGGACATGCGCAGCAAGGCAGGCATCAGGCTAACCGGCAACAGCGCCGAGCCATAGGAGAGCATCTGGCGGACCACGCTGTGCCCGGCTTTATCCACCACCGGGAGCATCTGGATGCCCGCGGCCTCATAGTCGTCGCGATACATCCAAGCGATGGCCTGGAAGTGCGGGAACTGCCAGAAAAAGACGATCAGAAAAAGAAAGATCCCTTCCACTTCAATCTTGCCGCGCATGGCAGTCCAGCCCAGCAGCGGCGGCATGGCGCCGGGAAACGCGCCGACAAAAGTTGAGATGGGAGAAACTTTCTTGAGAGGCGTGTAGAGGCCAAGATAGGTCACGGCGGTGGCGAAGGCCAGCAATCCGGTGAGTGGGTTGGTGGTCAGGGCAAGCGAGATGGGGCCTGCCAGCACCGCAACCAGACCGGCGACCACTCCGGTGGAAAGGTCCATTCTGCCGGCGGGCAGAGGCCGGTTTTTGGTGCGGCGCATGCGGGAGTCAAGTTCGCGTTCAAACACTTCATTCAGCGCGGCCGCGCCCGCCGAGGTCAGACCGATGCCCCAGAGGGCATTGATCAATGTCCAGCCCAGCGATGAGACTCCGCTCCTGGCCGCGGCCATGTAGAAGCCGGCCCAGGCTGTCATTACGATCAATGAGGTCACGCGGACCTTGAAAAGCTGAGCGTAGTC
>DASVFK010000203.1:0-3913 GCA_036380095.1 Candidatus Angelobacter sp.
CTCGGCATCCGCCAGAACCGGCGGCTGCAGGCTTGGCGGCCCGGAGGGCCCGCTGGCCTCGTAATCATGTTCCGCGGTGACGCCCATCGCCAAGTTGAGCTGCGCGCGGGCCAGCGCGAGCGCGTTGCGGGCTTTCACTACTTCCTGCCGGCGGGAAGCATCATCGACCTGGGCCGCCAGATAATCCGATTCCACGGTGGATCCGGCCTGGAAGCGCGCGCGGCTTTGCCCCATGACCGCCCGCGCCGTGGCGGCGGCGTGTTCCGCAACTTCAAGCTGGCGGCTGGTAAACAAGAGACCGTAGTACGCCTGGACCACGCGGAAGACCACAAGTTGGTCGGCGCGTGCCAGCCGCTCCGCCGCTGCAGCTTTTTCACTGGCCGCCTGGCGAACGTTGGCCCGAGTAAGGAAGGAGTCAAAAGCGCTCCACTGCAGGCCGATGCGCGTAGCAAAGTTTCCGATGGCGGCTGGATTGTTGAGCTGATCAAGTGCGAAGTCGGCGGCAGTGAAGCGATTCTGCCGCAGCCGCGCGCCGAAGACAAAGACAGGATCATTGCTGATGGCCGCAGTTTCATAAAAAGTGAGCCGGGGGAAATATGCCGACTGTGCTTCCTTGATGGAAGTTGCTGCGAGGCGCTCTTCCGCCAGCGCGGCTTTGCGCTGTGGATTGCGTTCCAGGGCGATGGCCACCGCCTGCTGCAAGGTCAAAGGCTCGGACTGCGCCAGCCCGGCGCCGGAGAGGAACATCGTGATCAGGAATGACGTTACAACCCGCATTTCAACTTGCTCGTTTCTAGCGCCTGGTCACAGCGCTCTTTCTCGGGCGCCTGGGGGAGGGGGCGCTCAGTTCTTGCAATTGCGAGCGCGTGTGCTCTTCCGCGCTGCGGCAAACAAGCTGGCACAGTTTGAAAACCATGGGGTCGGCGATGCTGTAATAGATGTTCAGGCCTTTGCGCTTGCGGCTGATGAGACCTCCCTGGCACAGCGCCTGCAGGTGCTTGGAGATGTTGGGCTGGCTTGCGCCCAGGGCGTTCACGATCTCGTTGACCGGCTGCTCGCCCGCTTCCAGGGCGTGCAGGATGCGCAGCCGCATGGGCTCACCCAGCAGGCGGAAGCGCTGCGCCACCAGTTCGGGCTTCTTTCCGTTCAGGCTGAAGGGCATCGTCATAAGTCAATATATAACTATATGGTCATATAGATGTCAATGGAAGAATTTGGACTCGAAAGTTTTGAGGTCTCCAAAACAAACCGGCCACGGAGGCTGTAATTGCTGTTGGCATATAAGGTCCCTTCCTTTGATTGTGGCCTCATCCAGGTCACTTCCATGTGATTGCGCTCACCGCCGCTTGTGATGGCCCAAACATCTGAAGTCGCGGCTTTTATAATTCGCAGAGATGGAAGTCTGGCAAAAAGCCGCGCGCTGGGTGCTGGGCCCGAGGTGCACCGATCCCGGCTATCCCGGACATCTGCTGCCGCGATGGATTTGGCTGCGCGCCCTGGGGCTGATTTATTTTTCGGCTTTCTACTCGCTGTTTTTTCAAATCAAGGGACTCATCGGTCCCGCGGGCATTCTGCCGGCCAGGGAGTTTCTGGCCGCTGTGCCCGGAGTTTTTCCCGGATGGGAGCGCTTCTGGTATGCGCCTACGCTGCTGTGGGTTTCGGCGGGCGATCCCATGCTCATGGCGCTCTGCTGGGCGGGGATCGCGGCTTCACTCGCCGTGATCTTCAACCTGTGGCCGCGAGGCTCGCTATTGGTCTGCCTGCTGTGCTTCTTATCGTTCGTCGCAGCGGCGCAGGATTTTTCCGGTTACCAGTCCGACGGCATGCTGCTGGAAGCGGGCTTTATCTCGCTGTTCTTTGCGCCACCCGGCCTGCGGCCGAGGCTGGGAGTTTCGCATCCGCCTTCGCGCTTCAGCTTGTTCCTTCTCCGTTGGGAGTGGTTCCGGATTTATTTCGAATCGGGCGTGGTCAAGCTGGCCAGCGGTGATTATTCCTGGCGCCATCTCACCGCCATGGACGACTACTACCAGAACGGCCCGCTGCCCACATGGATCGGCTGGTACGTGCAGCAGATGCCTCACCAGTTTCACGCAGCCACGGTCGTCTTCACCTTCATCGCCGAACTGGGACTGCCTTTCATGATGTTCCTGCCCCGGCGCTGGAAGATCGTCTGCTTCTTTATCGTCACGCCGTTTCAGATCGGCATCATCCTCAGCGCGAACTACACATTCCTGAATTACCTGGTGCTCGCGCTGGGGTTCCTGCTGCTGGATGATCGCTTCCTGCGGCGCTATCTGCCCGAGCGTTGGAAGCATTTGCTGCCGCTAGCGGAAGTAAAGCCCGAGCCTCCGCCGGAGGGAACTGCTGCTGAAGGCCCCGCGGTGGAACCGGAAGCCGACGAGCCTTTACCGCGCGGCACGGCCCGCTGGCTTGGGCCGGTCAAGCGCGTTGCTCGGGGATGGGCGCTGGGCCTGGTCTTCTACGTAACTGTGGTGGAAATGCTGGCCATCCTTCCCACCGGCAATCCATTTCCCGATGCTCCAGTGCGGTGGCTGGCGCCATTCCGTATCGCCAACCAGTATGGCCTGTTCGCCGTGATGACGCATGAACGCTACGAGATTGAATTCCAGGGAAGCACAGACGGCGTGAACTGGGTTGCTTATCCCTTCCGCTACAAGCCGCAGGACGTGATGATGGCCCCGGGCATCTACGCGCCCTACCAGCCGCGCTTTGACTGGAACCTATGGTTCGCCTCGCTGAGCTCCTGGCGGCAGAACACCTTTGTGGTGCAGACGGAAGAGCGCCTGCTGCGCAACGATCCCGCGGTGCTCGCGCTGTTTGTGGGAAATCCATTTTCATCAGCGCCGCCGAAGCGCGTGCGCGCGGTGCTTTGGCAGTACTGGTTTACCGATCTCGCAGAAAAACGCAAAGCCGGTGCATGGTGGAAGCGCAAGCTCCTGGGCGCCTACGCGCCGGGTCTGGAGAAAACGCCGGATGGTAAGGTAGTGATGATTGATCCTGGAGTTGTAGCGGCTGCGCCAGACCAACGAGACTGAATCTGGTGACACACTGCCGAACGCCGGCCTATGCCGGGCGTCGTCGATATCGCGCAGCCGCTCAAGCGCGCCAAAGTAGCCAGTCCCTAGAACGACCAATTCTAAGATGCCGCAGGATCTGGCATGAACTTCGCCCTGATCCCTCGGGACTCCCGGCAAACCTCTTCGGACTCCTGAGCAAACCATCCTAGGGCGACTCTGTTGAGGGCAAGAAAGTCGGACGCGTGGACAAGACCGGCGCAGGGCCTTGCGCGATAGTGGGGAAGTCAAGCGGCGGAGAAATTGGAACCGTCGCTTCAATCCTGGTTGGAGGAAACCAATGATTCAAATCGCAGGAATTCCCATCGTCGCCGCGAGAATCGCGGCGGAGCTCAAATCCACGAAAGCTATCGAAAACTTGCAAAGGATCCGGCAGCGGCGGACACAGCCGAAGTCAGGGAATCGTCAGCCGCTGCAGAAGGCCCAGGCGTGCGCATAACGAAAGGAGAAAAGACGGCTCAGTGACGAGCAACGGAAGTACGAGGGCTGGGCCTGCCGCGATGAGTTTCCGTTCGGGTGTTGTAGTGCGGTGCTTCTAAATTTCCGAAGCAGTGGCCCGTGAAGATTGCTTAGTCCCACCCTTTGCTCCTTGCCCCAACGCGCGAAAATCGCACGCCCACCCCAACAGGCGAAAAGCGTGCCTGTTGGGGACCCCGCGCGCGTCGGGGACCCCCGCAAAGGGTTGATTGGATAAGAGCGAAGGCCCCGTCCGACCGAGTATTCTTTGTTTGACGACGAAGACGACTGGGAAGAAAGGAGCCTTCAGATGATCATTATAGGTTGTGATTTTCATCCCAGTTGGCAACAAATCGCCTTCG
>DASVFK010000204.1:0-18187 GCA_036380095.1 Candidatus Angelobacter sp.
TCGCCGATCTCCAGCAGCTCCGGCGTGGTAAAGAACGTCATGTTCGCCGGATAGTGGAAGAGCGAATTGACCAGGCAGCCCTTGTCTACCAGGACCACGGAGAAGCCGGCGCGTTGGGCCTCAATGGCGGAGGCCATGCCGGTGGGTCCGGCGCCGATGACCAGGACATCGAAGTGATTGGAAATGGTCATGGGAGCGAATGCTTATTCTAAACGCAACGTACACGGCAAACCTGGCGAAGAAGGCCGTCTGCCGCAAGATGATTGACCGCGTGCGCCGAGTGTGGCAAGCTTTCCGGCCATGATAAGCCTGACAGCGTTGTGGCTGCCCATCCTGCTCTCGGCGGTGATTGTGTTCGTCGCGAGTTCGATCATTCACATGGTAATCCCCTGGCACAAGGGCGATTTTGCCAAGATGCCCAATGAGGACAAAGTGATGGACGCGCTGCGTCCGCTGGCGATTCCGCCCGGCGACTACATGATGCCTTGCCCCGGCAGCATGCAGGACATGAAGTCGCCGGAGTTCCTGGACAAGATGAAGAAAGGCCCGGTCATGATGGCGACGGTCATGCCCAACGGACAAACATCGATGGGGCGGAACCTGGGCCTGTGGTTTGTTTATTGCATCGTGATCAGCGTTTTTGCCGCCTATATCGCGTCACGCGCGCTGCATCCGGGCGCGCATTACCCTGAAGTATTTCGCTTTGCCGGCGCCACCGCGTTTATCGGGTATTCGGCGGCGCTGTGGCCAATGTCCATCTGGTACCGCAAGGCTTGGAGCACCACCATTAAGTCCACAATCGATGGATTGATCTACGGCATGCTGACCGCGGGCACGTTCGGCTGGTTGTGGCCGCGATAGTTAGTGGCCGAGAGCTTTGACGAGGCGGTGGCGCGGTTTCAGAGGTTTCTGAGAGACCGGAATTTGCCGGAAAAGATCATCTGGCTGGAGCCGAAAGACGTCCTACTTTCTGGCAGCAAAGTGGTGTACGTAAATTTGCGAACTACCCGAAGCAATGAACAAAGGGCCCGCCAGGCTTTTGAAGCTGCGTTACACAGAGAATTGGGAGTGTTGATAAGGGGCGTCCTCCGGACGGAGGATGCCATTGGTTCGCATGTATGGATGCCGGCCGATGCCACAGCGGCGCAATACGCGCTAATGGCGCCAGGCGCAAAACTATCCGTCGCACATGGTGAGCATGGGCTTAGAGCAGAGCTTGTGCGCAGCCGCTTGCGATGGCTCTACTTGCGCATCCGGCATAAGAGCAAACAAGGTTTAAGACATCAGCTCTTTGATTAAACGTTCCACAAGAGCGCAGCCGGCCCACTCATAGAGAGCGTGGGACAGTTGTTCAGGTTCCTGGTTGAAATTCCCTGAGTCCGTGGCAAGGGACAGTCGCTCGGGATCTTTCGACTCATCCTTAGTCCCTTCGCTCCGCTCAGGGTCCCGCGGACATCGCTCAAGATGACAGGGTCGGACCGAGTAGCCCCGAAGCTCATCGTCTGCAAGCGAGTAACCCAGTAGCCCCGATGCTCATCGTCAGCAAGCGGATAACCCAGGTGAAGCTAGCGCCCCCCGCTTGCTCCATCCCTCGGCGTTGCGTAATAGCCTTTGCGGGCAAAGACCGTGTAGCCGTGCTCCCGGGCCTCAATCTGGATCTTACGGAACTTGCCGTCCCAGTTCCGGTTGGCGGGATAGTAGCCGAGGCTGTATTGATGATGCAGCTCGTTGGAAATTTCGTCGAGCGCGGCCTCCAGATGGTCCATGCCCCGTACCTCGAGCATGCGCCCGCCGGTGGCTTCCGCCAGCTTCTTGAGCAGATACTCGCCATGCTGGTCGCGGTCGTAGGTATGGACCACGTCGCAGCGGTCGAAATGTGAGCGGTCGCGCGGCCCGTCGGAAATCTGCAGCACGTAGGCGATCACGTCATTCTGCAGCAGCACTTCCAGGGCGTTCTCCAGGGTGGATTCGCTCCGGGAGTCGCCGGAGAGCGCCACCACCACCACGGCTTTGCGGCCGACTTCGCGCGACAGATAGCGCATGGTGGAGACACGAAGGGCGTCATAGAGGTGGGCTTCTCGCTGCGCGTTGTAAGGCTGTCCGGTGGCTCCGGGACCGCCGATGCCCGGGCCGTGCGGCATGCCGCCAACGCCGGGAATGGGACCGGAAGGCGGCGCCATGCCGGGCGATCCGGCGCTGCCGCGGGCAGCCTGGATGCTCTGCACCTTCTCCTCCAGCAAAGCGGTGTCTGAGGTGGGCACTTGGACGGTCTCCACGCGCGCGGCATAGCTCATCACAAAGCCCAGGTCCGTCGGCCGCACCACGTGCCGGAGAAAGAGCGAGGATGCCTGGGCTTCTTCATTGAGAAGCCAGGCCATGTTGGTGCCGATATCGAGCAGCACGCCCACGTTGAGCACCACATCACTATGGTGGGCGAAGAACTTGATGGGCTGCTCGCGGCCGTCTTCCAGGACGCGAAACCTGTCCTCGGCAAGTTCGCTGGCGAGCTGCTTCTTGTTGTCGCGGACGGTGAAGTAGACCGAAACCAGGTCAACGTCTTTGCGGTAGACGCCTTGGTCGGACTTGTTCTGTGCGTCCTGCGGTCCGGCGCCGGCAGAGAGAGCCAGGCAGATCAGGACGATGCTCACCAGAGAAACTACGACCGGCTTACGCATGGGGCCTCCTCTGATTGAGGAAAGTGAGCAGTGGGATGCTGAGAGCAGGAAAGCGAGTTGTTTGAGAATCTGTAAAGTTGGGTAAGTGAGTAATTTGGTGATGGAAAGGCAGCTAGTCTGAACCTGGCAAGAAAACCCCGGGCAGTTTCGTAGTGACTGCAGCCCGCCGCCCAAGCACTGATTTAGATTGAATCCGGCCGTATTAAACCCGGCTCAAATACCAGGAAGAACAGCCCCGTTCCGAGAGCTCTTTTTTTCTGCCTATCCCGCCTGCGGGGTCTTGGTTTCGCCTGCCGGACTAGGCATGGCTGTGAGTTTACCGGGCGGCTTTGCGGCCGCGGTCGCAGCCTGCTGACCCACTACCACTGCCGCGCCAGGCTTTGCGGCCGAGGTTTTTTCGCGCTTGGGCACCAGGTTGTCCAGCGTGTCCGGGACAAAGCGCTCGGCAAAACCACCGATGAAGCACCATACCAGCAACTTGCCAAACTCCCCGGCTGCCCCTGGAGGAATACGGAAATAGCCAAGCGAAAGAGCGAGACGGTCCATGTCCGGGAAGGCGGCGCCTTTGAGCAGTCCCGCCTGAAACACCAGGAACAGGATGAGCGCGCAGATGGAGCCGGTGAGCGGCGCCAGGCGGACGGCGAAACGCCCGTTCTGCAATTGGAACATGGTAAGGATGGGGTCTTGTTCAGTGGGGATGTTTTCAATGCGCTGCTGCACGCTCAAGAAGCCGCCGAGCGCGCCCATGAGCAGCACCAGGATCACGGTGGCCACCAGCATCTGGCCAACGTAAGCCGAGAGCAGGACCACAGCGGCGGCGATGGCCACGGACACCGACATTTCCATGGCGATGCTGCGCAGGATGCTGGTGCGCATGAGTTCGCGTTCGGGGGCCATGGCGTAAGCCCAGTGGAGCGCATCGAGCAGGCGGCCGGCATCGGCGCGCAGCTCTTCAATCCGGCCATCGAGCTGAGCGGCGTGGCGCGATTGCAGATATTGCTCATAAGCGCCGGGGCCAACAATCTCACGGTAACTCAGCCGCAGGCCGGGAATCCGCGCTCGCAGCACTTCTTCCGGCTGGCGATGGACTACGTACTTTTCCAGCAGGTAGAGATCGCCCCAAGTGAGCTGGTCTCCGCTCTTGCGCCTTTCGATGATCTCCTGCACCCGGGGAGGAAGGCCCTCTCCGGCGGACACGAGTTCATACTCCGCCAGGACATGATCGAGATAAGGCGGGCCAAAGTCTCTGAGAAATTGCGAAATCTGCGGTGATGGAGCCTCTGCAGTCTTCATGACCCCCTCCTCTTGTTGCGGGAAAACGCTTATTCGTTGAGATGCGGTTGAAGAAACTGTGGGAACGCCAACTAGCGACAATCGTTTGCAGGCGTAGTTACTCTGGCAACGCGTAACTATCGCAACAATGGAAAACATGGCCTACCATTGGAATTCTTTCATGGAGGGGGGCGGCATCGCTCGTTCTCTCTCAGCCCTTATTAAGATCTTTAGGAACCCTTGATTGAGCAAGCAGTGAATGGTGTGGCGCGGTCTCTTGCCTGTGCTGAACCTGAGGGGCCGCGCGCAACCTGGGGATGTCTCATCCGTGTGAGGGCTTGATACGGCGAAGTCACCTTCTGGCGCGGAGAAAAAAATAGGAGTGGGTGGATTCAGGTTGGTGGGATGGAGCGGAGGTAAGCGGGGCAACGCAGAGAAGGCAAGATGTGTGGACCGCGGAGAGAGAATCTACCTCGGCGCCGCAGCATTGCGCCGTTCCGGCTTGAGTTCTCCCGCAGCAACAGCCGGGATCTCGAATTCGTAAACGTGGACATCGCCGGGAGAGACGGATACCTTCTCGAAAACGGCAGTGCTCAGGTTGTCGTCACGCCCCCGAAAATTCAAAACTAGCGAGTAGTTCGTCTCGTTGCGCGCTACCACGGTCAGAACATACTTGCCCGGAGCAGGCTGGCCTAGTTCGATACGTCGGAAGCCGTTGTCTTCCAAACCGCTGAGCGTGGTGGGAGTGGGAGTCGGCGTGGGCGAGGGCGGCGGCGAGGTGGGCGCTTCATCGTCGTCATCGTCAATCATGTCGCCTTCGTCATAGTGGCCGTTGGCTGCTTCCTGGATCAGCCGGTGGTTTCCGGCATCAAAGCCGAGAAACCGGCCTTGTGGGTCTTGAAGCAGCATCTCACCCTTGCTGCTCAGGGAGATGAAGAGATAAGAATGGTCTTCCGCCGCGGCCGGACCGAGCTTGGTTATGCCGGTTCCGTTTCCGGCAACCATCGCTCCGATGGCAGGCGGTGTGGCCGTTGCCTGCGTGGCGGGTGAAGGCTTGAGAGGTTGTGCCGGTGCAGGCGCATGCGCAGCTTTTTCGTGCATCTCCCATGCCACCATGGCGCCGCACACAACCAAAATCACGAAACCCGTCCAAGCCAAGTCCCTGCTTCTCATAGGCAGTATGGTTTCATAGCTGGAGAGGGTTTCAAGTTACCGATGGGCCGCACCGTTCCCCTCACCCAGGCTGAAGTGCAGGCTGGATTCTAGCGAGGCTGAATTGCGCAGGACCGCCGGCGAACCAGGGTTGGCTCGCCTCCACTGACGTCGGCAATGGCCTGCAACAAACTGTTGATCACCGGCAGGCGCATGGCCATTCCCAGAAACGCCCAGCCGAGGTTAACGTGCTCAAGAGCGCGAGCAAGTGCGGCGATGCCCGCCTGTTGAATGGAACCGTCATGGGACTCGTAGGTCATCCTTTCCAGGTCGCGGTCCGGATGCTCTTCCGCCGGCACGATCTTCAGTCCGATTGGGCGCAACACTTCAAGAAAGCGCGCCATCTGCGAACACTTGCCGCAATCTTCAGAGAGGTAGAGCCGGGCGGGCTGCGGGATGTAGGGCCGCCATCGTGGAACCCAGTCGCTCACGCCCTCGCGGTACAGCAGATAAGATTTGCCGTAGCGGGTCTTGAGGTCATCGCCTTCGTCCCACGCGGCGAGTCCGGCGGAATACACCAGGGAAACCACAGCGGGCAGAGCAAGCCAGAAGGTGTGCAGAGCAATGGCCAGCACCAGCAGCAACAGGGTGTTCGAGGTCTGCATGGGGTTGGCGATGTAGGAGTAGATTCCGCTGGTTACCAGCATGCGCGGAGGATCAAAAGGCAGCGGCGTGCCCTGGCCGACGGCGGCAAATTCCTGGACCGCACTGAGAGCAGGAAGGGCGATGAGGAACAAAACCTGAACGATGATCTGCAAGCACAAAGGTGTGAGCCGTGCAAAAAGGCGCAACTGGAAAGACTGGTCGAGCGACACAAGCATCGAGAAGAAGAGACCGCTGAAGCATAGAAACTGCATTAGGGCGCGGAGATCAACGTGGAGTTGGTCGCGCGTCCAGCGCGCAAACAGCAAGCCTGGAACCAGACAGGAGAGAAGCCCGAGCGCCTCGCCCGCAAGCCAGCCGCGGCCCAAGAGCAGCACCGGTGAACACAGAGGCATGAGAACGAGATCGCCGAAAGCGAAAATCGCAACCACTACCCAAAGCGGCGCTTTGCGAAACAGCAATACGGCGAACGCTCCCCAGAGCACGGACCATCCCAGCCAAAGGTCGAAAGGAAAGCCCAGGAGCACGAGGCCGCGGGCGGCAAAGCTCCACCATCCGAAAAATTGCGCGGCATAATTCAGAAGAAACAACGCGGAAAAATTCCACGCGGTGGCCAGCAGCGCGCCGGTGCCTTCAAGCCGTGAAGGGGCCCGCCACTTCCAGACGGCAATCGCGCCCAGCAGAGGCAGGTAAAGCGCAAGCGCGCGGATGAGGAGAGTGCGCTCCATAACTCACCGCGGGGTCGCCGCATCCTGGATGAGCTGGGCCGCGGTAAGACGCGCCGCATAGCGCTCCCAGGGCCGGAAATACCAGGCAGGATCGAGCAGGCGGCGATAGCGCAGGGTCCAGCGCACGCGCGTGTGCATGGGATCGAGCGCAGTCCACTCCACGGTTGATTCTTCCCACCTCAGCCAATGGGCCACGTGACTGCTGTCAGACAATGGGCGAAAACTCAGCCGTCCGGGCCGGTGGTCGGCCACTTCCAGCACCAGGTCGCCGGGCTTGCCTTCGCCGCCGGCGAAATGGATGGAATAACGCGCGCCCGGGGCCAGACCGGTGGCGCTGACGCTCACCGGGCGTGGAAAGCCCATGCGCAAGTAAAGCGGCAGGTCGCCCTGGAAACGCGGGACAGCGGCAAGCGCGGCTTCCACCTGCTCAGGAGTTGCCGCAATGACGCGCTCGGCGCTGACAACTTCTTCTCGCGCGAAGGAAAGGCCGGGCCTGGCTCCTTCCGTACTCATGGGAATGGTGGCCAGGACGAGCACGCTGCATAGCACGTGGGCGCTCTTGCTTTCGCGGTCCCTGGCCCAGCCGATCACAATGGCGACAAGATAGAAGATCGGCGCGGCCATGATGAGGCAGATGAAGCCTTCACCCAGAAAAACGCCCGCGATGCAGAGAAACAGCGTTACTGATTTCAGGGCGGTGCCCATGGCGCTTTGCGGTTTGGGCGTGAGCACACAGAGCGCAGCGATCAATGCGGGAATGCCGATGAAGAGCGCCGAGGTCTGCTCCAGGCGCTGAGAGACCAGAAGGTGATAGTAAATGCTTGCGGCTACCGCTCCTGCGATCACCAACAGCCATACCCATTGCCGTTTTTGCATGATTGGTTCTCCTGTTTTTGGCATCAGCCTTCGATCAGTCCCGCCTCAAGCAGCATTCCGCTCAGCGACTTGCGCACAGGGCGGAAGATGGGGAGTCTGGCGACCGAGATCATGCGCACTGTGAGGTCCAGCGCCCCGTCAGTCAGCTTGGTGGTGCGGGCTTGGGCTTTCGACTTGTCGTACAGAAAATAGAGCAGCAGGCCCATCTGCATCGCCCAGAGCAACAGGGGAAGGATCCGGATCATGTCGTCAGGGAGTCGCTCCGAGGAAAGCGCGTCACGGAACATGGAGATACTTTCCTCCCGAATGCCACGGGTGGACTCGCCGAGAAAAGACAAAGGATGGTCAGGACTTCCGGTGTAACGCAGCAGAGTGCCCATCAACTCGCGGCTGTCGCGCAGGATATCGAGTTTGGTGTGTATCAGCAGGCCGAGACGCGCGCGCAAGTCGGCGGCTTCGGCCCAGCGTTCAGCCACGCGCGCTGCGTGCTGGTCCTGCACCTGGCGGTAGTAGTCGAGAATGATGCTGTCTTTAGAAGGGTAATAGTAATAGAAGGCCCCGAGCGACATGTCGGCTGCCGCGGCGATCTCGCGCATGGTGGCGGTCTCAAAGCCCCGCTGCCGGAAGAGCCGGAGGCTGATTTCCAACAGTTGGGCCTTTGTGGCCTGGCCTTTGTTCGTGGCTCCAGATTTGAACATGTTCAGAACATAGCCCGAGCAGCGTCAAGAGTCAAGATATTTCTGAACGTGTTCAATATTAACATGTAAGTTATTGATTACATGTGCCAAATGAAAACCACACCCGGAAAACCAGGAAAGGGCACGACAGGGGCATGTAGCTTGGCTTGTGAGGCGATAGTCCCGGAACCGTCAGCCGCGTGAGGATTTGATGCGCACCGTCTCGCCCGCCACAGCCGCCCCGGCATCGAGCGCCAACAGCCGGACTTTGCCTTCGGCCACGGCGCGGCCTTGGTCGTCGGTGACGCGCGCTTCCCAGACCTGCGTGCGGCGGCCGCGCATCAGCGGCTTGGCAACGCACCGCAGCCTTCCTTCGCGCACGGCATGCAGAAACGACGTGTGGTTTTCCAGTCCCACCACGGTCTGCTGGTGACGCCGTGCCCACAGCGCCGCTCCCACGGAAGCCAGCGTTTCGATCATCCCCGAATACACGCCGCCGTGGACGATGCCGTAAGCCTGCTGGTGGTGCGCGGCGATCTCCAATTCTGCGGTTACTTCATCTGCCGTGGCGTGCAGAAAATGGATGCTCATGGCGGCCAGCCATCCGCCGGCGCGGGCGTTCAGCGCGGCGGCAAAGTCTTCGTCGGGAGCAGAGAAAAATTCGGAGTGGGTGGAGTCGGGTTCGCGGGACATGCACCGAAGGTACATGGACGAGTGGAGAGAAGGCAAGACGCAGCGCAGATTGCCGCCGCACAGCCAAATCGCGGCTGCCTTTCGTCCCCGGCTTGCGATACCTGGAGCGCTGGTTTATAACTGCCAACAACTAAGGACAGAAATCATTTGTGCTCGCGGCATACCTCAGAAGGGGCCATGGTTCACTCCAATCGAAACAGGATCCGAAACGCTATCTTTGTCTTCATGACCGCCCTGTGCACGGCGATTCTCTCTCTACCATGGGGCCGTGGTCCGGTCCGGGCCGCCACATCACAAACTCCCGGAAGCGGCGTGGTTGTGGAGAAGGTGGCACAAAAGTACGCTGGAGACAGAGCGCAGCTCCAGGATGGCGACGTACTGCAAAGCTGGTCGCATGGGAGCGAAGAGGGAACCATCGCTTCTCCCTTCGATTGGTTGAAGATCGCACTCGAACAAGGCTCGGTCCACGACCTGGCGCTCAAGGGCCGGCGCGGAGGAGAAGCGCACGAATGGAAGCTCGCCAAGGGCGAGTGGCGAGTGCGGGTGCGTCCGGTGCTGCCTCCGGAATTGCTACGCCTCTACGATGAAGCGCGTCATCACGCGCAAGCCGAACAATGGCGGGAAACCGTCACGTCCTGGCAGACTGTGGTTGAGCGTAGCCAGGCCAATCAGCCCGCCTGGCTTCGCGCCTGGATCCTGATGCGCGCTGCGGAAAGTCTTTCCAGTCCTGACACCTGGGATGAAGCCGCCAAGTACTTTCATCTGGCAGAGCAACAGGCCTCCGGCGCAGGCTTTGAGGTTGAATCCTGGGTGCAACGCTCGTGGGGCGATGCTCTGGCGCAAAAACGGGACTGGACGGGCTCCGAGCAGCACTACGAAAAAGCCCTGGCCCTAGGCAGGCAATCTGCGGAAAACAGTCTGGAAATAGCTGATGACTTTGATCACCTGGGCGCCGCCGCGCACAAGCTATTCAATCTGGACAAGGCAGAAAAATACTTTTCACAAGCGCTGGCGATCCAGCAGCGGATGGCCCCGCAAGGCGCCGGGGCGGCTGAGAGTCTCATCGGCCTGGGCAATGTGGCACAACGCCGGAACCAGGTGGAGTTGGCGGAAGAGTATCAAAAGCAGGCCTGGGAGCTGTTGCAAAAGCTGGGACCTGAGAGTTCTCTCTCCGCGCAGAACCTGGCTGGAATGGGGAACATTGCATACGTCCGGGGCGAACTTGACCAGGCCGAGCACTATTTCCTGGAGGCGTTGAAGATCAATTCGCGGGGCCAAACGGACCTGGTGAACATCGCGGCAAACCTCAACAATCTGGCAGCGACTTTGCAGCAGCGCGGCGACTTTGCCGAGGCGGAAAAGCGGTTCCGAGAGGCCCTTGCCATCAAAGAAAAGCTGGCGCCGGACAGCGTGGAATTGGCGAGCTCTTTACAGAACGTCGGCAAGCTGGCTTTCGAACGTGGAGATTGGGATGATGGCGAAAAGTTTTTCCGGCGCGCCCTGCCGATGTTCGAGCGGCATGTTCCCGATAGCTTGTATGTATCAGTTACTCTTCACACGCTGTGCATGGTTGAGCTGCAAAAGGGACACCTTAAGGCCGCCGAAGCCTTGGCCCGGCGCTCGCTCGCCATACGACAACGTGTTGTGCCGGGAAGCCTGGAGGTCAGCGGCAGCTTGAATGACCTGGGTAACGTTGCCCTTGCCGCGGGCGAGTTAGCCGGCGCCGAGAAATACTTTCTTCAGGCATTGGAACTGGAGAAGAAGATTGCGCCGGACAAGCTCGATGTCGCGGAGACATGGAACAGCCTGGGTGACGTTGCATGGAAGGCCGGAGATTTGTCCAAAGCGGAGGCTTACTATCGCCGAGCTAAAGACATCCGCGAGAAGGTGGCGCCGGGAACCGCGATCCTAGCCGAATCCCTGGCTGACCTGGCAGGCGTCTTGCGCCAGCAAAAGAGGCCGCAAGAAGCCATGGATTTGTTCCAAAGCGCGCTGGATGCCCTGGAGAGGCAGGCCGCCCGGCTTGGCGGCTCAGATGCTCTGCATTCCAGCTTCCGCGCGAAACGGTCCGGCTATTACAAGGACTACATCGATCTCCTGGTGCAGCAAGGCAGGCCGGAAATAGCGTTCCAGGTGGTGGAGCGTTTTCGCGCCCGTACTCTGCTGGAAATGCTGGCGGCGGCCCGCGTGGATGTCCAAAAGGGCGTCGACCCTGAGCTGTTGCGGCGCGAAGCCGCTTTGCAACGTGACATCAAGAAAGAAAATGACGCGCGAATCAGGCTGCTGCAAGAAAAGCACACTGAAGAGCAGATGAAAGCCGCTGATGCCGCCGCCGCCGCGTTGTTGGCGCAGCATGAAGAGATAAGAAGCCAGATCCGATTATCGAGCCCCGCCTACGCGGCCCTAACTCAGCCCCTGCCGTTGAGCGCTGCGGAAGTGCAAACCCAGATTCTTGATCCGGCAACGCTGCTCCTGGAGTATTCCCTGGGCGATGAGCGCAGCTATTTGTTCCTGGTGAGCAAGGATTCCCTGCAAGCACTGGAGCTGCCCGGACGCAAGCGGATTGAAAACGCGGCGCGCGCCCTTTATGAGCTGCTGGCGCAACGGAAACGGGTGGTGCGCGAAGAATCCAGCGCGCAGCGGGAAAGCCGTCTTGCGGAGAGCGAACGGGAATTCACGAGACAAGCTGCTGCCTTGAGCCGGATGGTCCTGGGTAAGGCGGCATCGCGGCTCGGAGGCAAGCGTCTGTTGGTAGTAGCCGACGGCGCGCTCGCCTACATTCCCTTTGCCGTGCTGCCGGAAGAGACAAGGTCGCCATACGGCGTGCGTGAAATCGCTCCGCTGGTCGCGCAGCATGAGATTGTGTATCTGCCTTCGGCTTCCGTCCTTGCTGTTTTGCGCAACCAGATGGAGGGACGAAAACGCCCGGCAAAGGCGGTTGCGGTGCTGGCCGACCCGGTCTTTGATCGTGATGATGCGCGAGTCAGCGGGCGCAGTGCCGCCGCTGGCGGCCCAGCGGAGACGCAACGCAATGGCCCGTCTGATGCGATTTCACGTTCCGCGGCGGACCTGGGCCTTCTCCGCGACTCCAGGCTCAAGCTTCCCAGGTTGCGCTTTTCGCGCCGCGAAGCCGAGGCGATTGTGGCCACCGAGCCCAGCGATCAAACCATGGCGGCGCTCGATTTCCGCGCCAACCGCGCGGTTGCCACGAGTCCTGAGCTTGGCCAATACCGGGTGGTGCACTTTGCCACGCATGGCTTCCTGAACAGCAAACATCCGGAGTTTTCCGGACTTGTTCTATCGCTGGTAGATCAGCATGGCAAGCCGCAGATGGGCTTTCTGGGGCTTGAAGATATTTACAACCTCAAGCTCAACGCCGATCTCGTGGTGCTGAGCGCGTGCGAAACCGGCCTGGGCAAGGAAATCAGCGGTGAAGGCCTGGTGGGACTCACGCGCGGGTTCATGTATGCCGGCGCCGGCCGCGTGGTGGCCAGCCTGTGGAAGGTGTCGGATGCGGCCACAGCCGAGCTGATGGCCGAATTCTACCGCGCCATGGCCCGCGAAAGACTTGCTCCCGCGGCTGCGCTGCGCCGGGCCCAAATCCACATGTTGAAACAAAAGCGCTGGAACTCTCCTTATTATTGGGCGGCCTTTCAGGTGCAAGGCGAGTGGAAATGACTTACCGCTCTCCACATGGAAGCCAACGATTCCCGGCGCAAGCCCAAGCGGTAGGCATGCGCTTGCATCGGACCTGGGGCGGCTGTGCAGATCGTTGCGGAGTCGGGGCCACAGGCGTCTGAGTCGGCGGCGTTTCCTTTCTTCTGTATCAGGACTGCGGCGGGCGTGGCAGCGAGATCGGTGCATCCGGAGATTCCTGCTGTAAAAAAAAAGAGCCCAACCAGCGGGCCCATGCAAGTCAGTTAATTTTTAGGTGAGGCACTAGCCGCCTAGGCAAGCTGGCGGGATCTTGCTGCAGTCTCCACTAATGACCTTGCAGGCTACGGGATCATAGACACAAACAGCGGTAACGAATCCACCGACGACCTGCCGGATTTCCTCATCATTCAGATGGCGGGCGCCGGCCCGGCCCAGCACGCGGTTGGTTTCCTGCAGATTTGGCATGTAGCGCTCCTTTCGAAAATGCAGAATTCGCAAGTCATTATAGGGCTGCCAGGAAAAGCGAGAACAAAACGAATTACATGCCGTCCCAAAACGGAACTCGAGAATATTTGTCATTGCACTGGACGCGCTGCGGGTTTTTGAGTCGCAGCGGGCCGGCTTTTCTTCTGGCGGCGTGCGAGGGTTGCGGCCGGTTTGGCAGCGAGTTCGGTGTGGCGTGAAAGTTCGCTGAGCATGGCCGGAAGCTGCGCGTCCCATACTGGCCATTTGTGGCCGCCGGGTGATTCCATGTAGTTGTGCGCTATTTTGCGCTGCTCAAGGATGGCGACGAACGGCCGGTTCTCAGTGGTATTGTCATCGCCTGTGCCGCATTGAAGCCAGAAATAAGGCAGCTCCCGCGCCGGTTTTTTTTGGGCGAGAGTCAGGACGTCATTGGCGGCACGGGTCGAGCTGCCGGGGGGACCAAAAGCGGGAGATATCATCTCTTCATCATCGCGCTGTGTCGCGGCGAGCGCGCCGCCGAAACTGCCAACGAACGAAAACCGGCCGGGATATTTCAAGCCCAGAAGCACGGCGCCATAGCCGCCCATGGAGATGCCGGCGATGGCGCGGGCCCGGCGCGCGCTGACGGTGCGATATTTTGAATCGATCTCGGCGATCAGGTCGTTGGCCACGTAGTCTTCGTAGCGGTCTTGCGGTTTGACGCCGGAGTTGATGTACCAGGAGTTTTCTGCGTCCGGCATCACGACGATAAGCGGCAGCGAGTCTGTGCCGTCAGCGATGTGAGTGAGGCGCGTCCAGTCGGTGAACCCGCCCCAGGCGCCGTGCAGCAGATAAAGCACGGGATAGCGCAGCGCGTTGCGCTCGTAACCGGCTGGCAGCAGCACGCGGTATTGCATGTCGCGTCCGAGAGAGGCGCTGTGGAAGGAGACGTCATGCGCGCGCGGAGAGGCGGCGATCTTCGGACGATCTTGAGGGCGGGCGGTTAGGGCGGCAGCGAGGGCGAAAAGGATGAGCGGTGTGAGGACGCGGGACATGGGCGGATATTCTAAACCTCTGTTACGCCATCCGTCGTCAAAGGCGGGCAAAGCCCAGGCCAACCGGACGAGCAACAACGAGCGATTTCTATGCAACAATAGCGCCTCGTGTACGAGCGATATTCAGAACCTGCGCGACGGGCCGTATTCTTTGCCATCTGGCACTCACGGCTTCGTGAATCCGCACAAGTCGATTCTGTGGACCTGTTGCGTGGAATGATGCGCGACGAAAGCTCACGCGCGAACACCGTGTTTGGCCTGCGGGAGTTGTTTCCCCTTTACTGCGGCTGTCCGTCAAAATTTGCGACTTTCGACGATGTTCCCAAACCCGATACGAAGCTCACCGATGAAGTGAAGCGCACTCTGGCCTGGACAGGGTGGGAAGCTGACGCGGTGGGCGACTACTGGATCGATACTGAACATCTCTTGCTAGGAATACTCCATGAAGACCGCTGTCTCGCGGGGCAATACCTGCTGAAGGCGGGCTTTACTCTGCGGAGCGCTCGCAGAACCATGCTGGAAAATAAAAGCTCGCGGCCGGATTATGGTCCGATATCCCAGTGGTGGGCCCTGCAGTCGCCCTGGGATCGTTTCATGGCGAAAAGGCGTTTGCGCAGGTACCAACGCGAAGGCGATTGATGTTGTCGCTGGCAGCGCTCCGCTGCGCTGCGCGCTGGGCCTCCACCCCAGCAAACCAAGAGCGGGTTTGCCTGGGACCCCGAGCCTGCCGCAGCTATCTCGGCGCCCAAAATCGGCGAAAGTCCCCAATTTCCACAGACTTACACGGACATCCACAGGAGACGGGGCGTACCACGTCAATATAATGGGGTGAGGCACCCATCACTATGTCTAACTTCGTCCATTTGCATTTGCATACCGATTACTCCCTGCTGGATGGCGCTTGCGGCGTGGACAAGCTGATCAAGCGCGTGGCGGAGGTGGGGCAGAAGTCGGTGGCGATGACCGACCACGGCAACATCTATGGCACGGTGGAGTTTGTGGATGCGGCGCAGAAGGCCGGGATCAAGCCCATCGTGGGGTGCGAGCTTTATATCTGCAAGAAGGACGACCACAGGATCGAGCGCACGCCGCCGGAAGGCGATACCTACAACCATCTGCTGGTGCTGGCGGAGAACGAAGAGGGCTACAGGAACCTGATCAAGATCACCTCTGAGGCCAGCCTGCACGGCTTTTACTACAAGCCGCGCATCTCGAAGAAGTTTCTGCGCGAGCATGCCAAAGGGCTGATCGGGCTGAGCGGGTGCCTGGCGGGCGAGGTGTGCGAGAACCTGCTGGCCAACAAGTATGACGCGGCCAAGGCGGCAGCGGCCGACTTTACGGACATCTTTGGCAAGGACAACTTCTTTATCGAGATACAGGACCAGGGTCTGCCGGAGGAGCACAGGATCCACGCTGACCTGTTCCGCCTGGAAAAAGAACTGGGGCTGAAGATGGTGGCGACCAATGACAGCCACTATCTCTGCGAAGACGACGCACACGCGCAGGACGTGCTGGTGTGCGTGCAGACGGGCAAGAGCATCCATCAGGAAGACCGGCTCAAGTTTCACGGCACGCAGTTCTTTGTGAAGTCGGCGGAGGAGATGGCGCGGCTGTTCAACGGCCGCGAAGACGTGCTCAAGACTACGCTCGAGATCGCCGAGCGCTGCAACTTCAAGCTGAACAAAATCAAGAATCCTTTCCCTGAATTTCAGGTCCCGGACGGTTACACGCTCGATAGCTACTTTGAGCACGTGGCGCGGGAAGGCTTTGCCCGTCGCTGGGAGATGCTGGGACGGCTGGCGGATGCGGGGCGGTTGAAGAGATCGCGTGCGGACTACGACGAGCGCTTGTCGCGCGAGCTTGCCATCATCCAGCAGATGAAGTTCTCCGGGTACTTCCTGATCGTGTGGGACTTCATCCGCTATGCGCGGGAGAACCAGATTCCCGTGGGGCCGGGGCGCGGATCGGCGGCAGGCGCGCTGGTGGCGTACGCCATGGGCATCACGGACATCGATCCGCTGCAGAATGAGCTGCTGTTTGAGCGCTTCCTGAACCCGGAGCGCGTGTCGCTGCCCGATATCGACATTGACTTCTGCATGAACCGGCGCGGCGAGGTGATTAATTACGTCACACAGAAGTATGGACGCGAGAACGTGGCGCAGATCATCACGTTCGGCACCATGGCGGCCAAGGCGGCGATCAAAGATGTGGGCCGGGCCATGGACATTCCGTACGTGGACGTGGACCGCATCGCCAAAATGGTGCCGCCCACGCTGAACATTACGCTCGACCAGGCGCTGGACGATTCGCCGCAGTTGCAGCAGGCCTACGAGAACGAAACCCAGATCAAAGAGCTGCTGGATACGGCGCGCAAACTGGAAGGGCTGGTGCGCAACTCCGGGGTGCACGCGGCGGGCGTGGTGATCTCGCCGCAGCCGCTGACGGAGTTGGTGCCGCTGCACAAGACCAAGAACGACGAAATCGTCACCGCCTATGACATGAAGGCGGTGGAGAAGATGGGCCTGCTGAAGATGGACTTCCTCGGGCTCACCACTCTGACGATCGTGGATGACGCGCTCAAGCTGATTGCGCAGCGCGGGCAGCGGCTGGTGATGGAAGAAGTTCCGCTCGATGACCAGGCGACGTACGAAAAGGTCTTCCACACGGGGCTGACGTCAGGCATCTTCCAGTTTGAATCGGGAGGGATGACGGACGTACTGCGCCGCTACAAACCTACTGCGGTGGAAGACTTGACGGCATTGAACGCGCTGTATCGTCCGGGGCCGATCCAGGGCGGCATGATTGATGACTTCATCGAGCGCAAGTGGGGCCGCAGGAAAGTCGAGTACGAGCTCAAGGAGTTGGAGCCAATCCTGAAAGAGACGCTGGGCGTGATCGTGTATCAGGAACAGGTGATGCAGATTGCCAACGCCCTGGCCGGCTACTCGCTGGGCGAGGCCGATCTGCTGCGCCGCGCCATGGGCAAGAAAATCGCGGAGGAGATGGCGGCGCAGCGCGAGCGTTTTGTAAAGGGCGCGACCGAGCGCGGCTTCCCGGAAAAGAAGATCGTCAAGCTGTTTGACCTGATGGAGCAGTTCGCCGGCTATGGTTTCAACAAATCGCACTCCGCGGCCTACGCCCTGCTGGCCTATCACACCGCGTACTTAAAGACGCACTATCCGGTGGAGTTCATGGCGGCGCTCTTGACTTCGCAGACCGGCAACACCGACAACGTAGTGAAGTACATCAACGAGTGCCGCGAGATGGGCATACCGGTGGAGCCGCCGGACATCAACGTGAGCGACGCCAACTTTACGCCGCATGACCAGGCCATCCGCTTTGGGTTGGCGGCGGTGAAGAACGTGGGCAGGAACGCGATTGAGTCGATCATTGCCGCGCGCAAGGAGGTTGGGCAGTTCAAGTCGATCTTTGAGTTTTGCGAAAAGGTTGATCTGCGGCTTTTGAACCGCCGGGTGATTGAGTCGCTGATCAAGGCCGGGGCGATGGATGCATTCGGCAATCGAGCCCAGCTGATGGCGGTCCTGGATAAAGCGATGGAGCGGGCGCAGAAGACCCAGCGCGATGCCGAAATGGGCCAGCATGGGTTGTTCGGAGTGTTTGCCGACGAGCAGATGAACGGCAACGCGGAGAAGCTGCCGAGCGTCCCGGAGTGGGAAGAGCACCAGCGCCTGGCCAGCGAAAAAGAAGTCCTGGGATTTTTTATCACCGGCCATCCGCTGGAAAAATATCGGGAGAAGCTGGAAGACTTCCGCGGGCTGACCGCGGAAGCCATCTCACAGATGACCAGCGGCACCGGCCGCGACGAGATTTATACCGGCGGCGTGATCTCGGGAGTGCGGGTAATGAAGTCGCGCAAGGGCGATCTCTACGCCAACGCGGTGATGGAAGACATGACGGGCGCGGTGGAAGCCATCATCTTCCCCGAGGCGTACCGGCGGTTGCAGGCCATCCTGAAACAGGAGATTCCCATGCTGGTGAAGGCGAGCGTGCGGGTGGAAGAAGGCGCGAACCCGAAGATCGCCATCAGTCAGCTCACGCCGCTGGAAGAAGCCAAGCCTGTGCTGCCGAAGTCGATCCGCATCCGCGTGCCGTTGGACGCGGCGACCGCCGGCACGGTGGACGCACTGCACTCGATCTGCAAGGAGCGGCGCGGCGAAGCCAAGGTGTTGTTTGATTTGGAACGTGCCGGCGACTTCATGGTAGTGATGGAAGCCGATGGATATAATGTTTGTCCAGACCGTAACTTCATCACACGCGTTGAAGAGTTGTGCGGG
>DASVFK010000205.1:0-4066 GCA_036380095.1 Candidatus Angelobacter sp.
CTCGGGCGCAAGAAGCTGGAGATGTCGCCCCTTGCGGTGCGCGAGGCGTGCCGCAAATACGCCAACAAGTACCTTGATCTGCAACGCGAACAGTTCAAGCGTCTTGGCATCTTCGGCCGGTGGGACCAACCTTATTCCACCATGGAACCGGGCTACGAAGCGGCCATCGTGCGCTCATTTTTCGATTTCCTGGAAAAGGGCACGGTCTACAGAGGGCTGAAACCGGTCTACTGGTGCATTCACGATAAAACCGCTCTGGCCGAAGCTGAAGTGGAGTACGAAAACCACACCAGCCCGAGTGTCTGGGTGAAATACCGGCTTACCAGCGATCCAAAGATGATCGACTCCCGGCTGGCCGGGAAGAAAGTGCACACGATCATCTGGACCACCACGCCCTGGACTCTGCCGGCTTCCATGGCGGTGGCTTTCCATCCCACACTGGAATACGTTGCCCTGGAGCACGCGGGCGAAGTCTACGTGGTTGCTGAAGCGCTGGCGCAAGCAACTCTGGCTGCTTGCGGTTTGACCGGAGGTGGAGAAGTCGCGCGTTTTGCCGGCAGTAAGCTGGAATACGCGACATTTGCGCATCCATTCCTGGACCGCCAGATTCTGGGCGTCCTGGCCGACTACGTGACCATCGACCAGGGGACCGGCGCCGTTCATACCGCGCCTTCTCACGGAGCCGACGATTTCTATACAGGGGCGAAATACAAGCTGGAGCAGAGCTGCAACGTGGACGAGGCGGGACGCCTACACAACGGCCTGCCGGAGTACGAGGGCAAGACCGTCTTTAAGGCGAATGCGCCGATCATCGAGTTGCTCAAATCTCGCGCCGTGCTGCTGGGCGAAAGCAAGATCGAGCACTCTTATCCGCACTGCTGGCGCTGCCATAACCCTGTAATCTTCCGGGCCACCGAACAGTGGTTCATCGCCATGGAAGCGCCCATCGAGGGGAGCACGCTGCGGCACCGCGCCTTGGAAGAGATCAAGAAAGTCAAATGGGACCCGAACTGGGGCGAGGAGCGGCTGGCGAACATGCTGGTCACGCGTCCGGACTGGTGCATTTCGCGGCAAAGGATCTGGGGTGTTCCCATTGCGGTATTTTTCTGTGAAGCCTGCGGGAAATTGCTGGAATCAAAAGAAGTAAATCACGCTGTCGTGGAACTCTTCCGCCGCGAAGGCGGAGACTCCTGGTATGGCAAAGAAGCGGCGGAGATCGTACCCGCAGGCACAAGGTGCGCCTGCGGCGGCGGCAAGTTTCGCAAGGAGAATGACATCATCGACGTGTGGTTTGAGTCCGGTTCAAGCCAAGCTGCAGTCCTGGGACGAGAGCACGGCCTTCCCTGGCCGGCCGATCTTTACCTTGAAGGCGCGGACCAGTTTCGCGGGTGGTTCCAGTCTTCCTTGCTCTGCGCCATCGGTTCGCGCAACCAGGCGCCGTACCGCATGGTGGTAACGCCGGGCTGGATGTTAGATCCGCAAGGGCGGGCAATGCACAAGCATCTGGGCAACGTGGTGGATCCAGTGGACATCTCCAACCGCTTTGGCGCGGAGATCGTGCGCCTGTGGGTGGCCTCCGTGGATTTCCGTGAAGATGTGCGTGCCTCAGAAGAGTTGATGGCAGCTGTGTCTGAGGTTTACCGGAAACTGCGCAACACCTTCAAGTACATTCTCGGCAACCTGTATGATTTCAACCCGGCCAAGGATGCTGTCGGGTTCGCGGACCTGCAGCCTCTCGACCAGTACATGCTCCTGCGTCTGAAGGATTTCAGCGAGCAGGTGGTGAGCTGGTATAACGGTTTTGAATTCCACCGCATCTATCATGCGTTGAACGAATTTTGCGCGGTCGACCTGAGCAACGTCTATCTTGACGTCCTCAAGGACCGCCTGTACACCGCCGCTCCCAGTTCCCGGGCCAGGCGCTCGGCCCAGACTGCGGTGTGGCGCATCGGAGAAGCTCTGGCCAGGCTGGTGGCGCCAATCATGACTTTTACCGCGGAAGAAGTATGGTCCCACCTGGCGAAACTTTCTCCGCGACCGGAAAGCGTACATCTGGCATACTTTCCTCAAGCGGGCGATATCACGGGCGAACCCGGGAATTTCGCCGAGCCCAAGGGACTACGCAGCGACTTTGACGGGCTGCTGGCAGTGCGGGCTGAGGTGCTGAAGGCCCTGGAGGTGGCGCGCAAGGAAAAACTGATCGGCGCCCCCCTGGAAGCCGCAGTCACCATCCACGCTCCCGAGAAGGTGTACGAACTCCTGGAGCGGTACCGGAGCGATCTGCGTTTCCTACTGATTGTGTCCGCCGCTGAGGTGAAACGCGCCGGCGAAGGGAACGGGGCGGCGCCTTTGCGCGTAGAAGTAAGCAAGGCCCCCGGGCAGAAATGCGCCCGCTGCTGGAACTATTCCACGGAAGTGGGCAAGAGTGAGCGATATCCCACAGTGTGCGAGCGCTGCCTCTCTACACTGGAGGAACTGGAACAAGGAGAGAACGTTCCGGCATAAAGGAGCAAACAAATTTTTTATCGCATGCGTAAGTATCACATTTTGATTGCAGCCTTGGTGGTGGCCCTTGACCGTCTGACAAAGTGGGTGATTGCCCAAAAAATCACCCTGCACGACAGCGTCGACGTCGTCCCCGGCATGTTCCGGCTGACCCACGTGCAGAATCAGGGAGCCGCATTCGGCCTTTTCTCGGAGTCGCCTTCTGAGTGGAAAGCGGCCATGCTGATCCTGTTCTCGGTGGCCGCGCTGGCTGTTGTTTCCGCACTGCTATGGAAGAACGGCAACGCCATGAATGCCACAGCCATTGCTCTCTCGCTCGTTTTCGGCGGCGCGCTGGGCAATCTCTGGGACAGAGTGGCCACGGGCCGGGTGGTGGATTTCCTGGATTTTTATCTGGGCTCGCATCACTGGCCGGCCTTCAACATCGCCGATAGCGCCATTGTGGTGGGCGCACTTCTGCTTCTGAGTGAAATCTTCTGGGCCGCACCAGGAGAAAATCCGGTCAAGGAATCAGGAGCATAGTCTTCGTGCCTGCCCTTCAACGAATCGTGCGGCCTGCCTTCGTTGGCGGCTGCTCCGGATACAGCAGCTTGTAAAGCGCTGTGTTGCGCATGATGGCCTGCACGTATTCCCGCGTCTCAGTAAATGGGATCGACTCCACGAACTCATCCACATCGTGGAACTTGCCGTTCCTGCGCCATTCATCCACGCGGTCTTCGCCCGCGTTGTAAGCTGCCAGCGCGTATTCCACCTGACCGCCGTAATGGTCCACCATGTGCTTGAAGTAGCGGGTTCCGAGTTGGAGATTGGTGCCGGCGGTCAGGAGTTCATCGCTGGAGAAGTTGCGGATCTTCATTTCTTTGGCCAAGCCCCGCCCCACCGCAGGCAGCAACTGCATCAGCCCCATGGCGTTGGCCCGGGAGATCGCTGCGGGATTGAATTCCGATTCCTGCCGGATCAGCGAAGCCACCAGATACGGATCAAGATGATTAGCCAGCGCGTTCTTCTTCAGTTCGTCCCAGTATGCACGCGGGAAGAGGCCTTCCCACACGGGCCGGGGGATCTGGTCCAATTCCACGGAAAAATAGCCGGGCACAGCGCGCTTCAGGGCCTCAATCGCGCGGATGTAACTGCCGGAATCGTCATAAAGCTCGGCCAGCGCTTTGGCAAGCCATGGAGGCGACCCGGCGGAGGCCGCCTGAAGTTCCTGCACAGCGAAATCGTATAAGGCGCCGTTGGCCAGCAGCCGGGCCTTCTGCAAACGCAGATTGTCCTCCGGCGGGTCCCAACTGGCAGGCGGAGCAGCGGGCCGCGGCAGCGCATCGAGCACCGCAGGATCGCCGGCTTCAGCCGTTTCCAGCTTGCCCAGGCGCCCTCGGGCCAGATTGGCGTAATAGTAAAACCGGAAATTCTCCGTGAGCTTGCTATAGTACGCACGCGCTTGCCCTTTGTTGCCTTCTTCTTCCGCCAGGCGTCCGCGCCAGTAAATGGCAGCCGGCACTTCAGAAGCCGCTGGATAGAGTTCCAGATGTTCATCGAAGAGCCGCGCCGCTTCTTCTTT
>DASVFK010000206.1:0-4463 GCA_036380095.1 Candidatus Angelobacter sp.
GCGGGAGCCGTTGTCCTTTTCCGCAACGGCGACCTGAATGGCGGCGTTGTATTGCTTCACGGCGGAAAGCTCCAGGTCGAGATCGCTTTGCAGCATGCCCTGCACGTTGCCGCCAATGGTGAGGTCGAGCGGCTTCATGGAGGGCGTGCCATCGAGGAAAAGAATGCGTTCGATCAGCGCCTCCGCATGCTTCATTTCGCCGATGGACTGCTTCTTGATGTATTCGGACAGGCGCTCGTAACCCCAGTTCTCACACATTTCCGCGTGCAGAAAATACTGGTTGATGGCCGTGAGTTCCTCTTGCAGCGCCTTGTTGAGTTCGTCAATAACTTTGGCAGAGCCTTTCATGGCGCGGAGTGTAGCAGGGGAGGACGCGCAGTCACAGCCGAAGAACTACGGGTTTGGCAAGGTCACCGGAATCGCAACGCCCTTGCCTTCAACGCCGTCATGGGAAAGCAAGCTCCGACATTTGTTGGATTCGTCTTCATTTGCGTTGATTCGCGGCAGCTTTGTTCCGTATCGGCACTCGGATCACGGCGAGCGTGTGATTCTCGGCCATTCCAGCGTGATAGTCTGCACCACCCTCAGGGCAAATCCAGGGCGAAAGCAGCGCAGCTTTCAAAAGTGTTCGAAAATGGGATAACCTCAGCTTACGTATCCGCAGTCGGCGCGTCCAAGTAATTGCAAGGAGAGAGGATTACAAGGACCTGAAAAGATGCCGGCCGAGACAGCAGTTCTGAAGGCACCGGTTGGCGTGAGCGGAGCGAGAGGACACTCCCAGTCTACCGGAGACATGGTGAGTCAAACCATAGGCCGAGTGAATGACAGCGAGCTGATTCGTGCCGCTCAGCGCGGGGACCGTGCTGCGTTTGAAGTGCTGGTGCGGCAGTACGACCAGGCTGTGCTGCGCCTGGCGCTGCATCTGACCAACTCAGAGCCTGACGCCCGCGACATCTACCAGGAAGCGTTCCTGAAGGCCTATCGCCACATTGGGAATTTTCGCTTTGAGTGCTCCTTTTATACCTGGATTTACAGGATCGTCACCAATCTCTGCCTTGACCACTTGCGCAAGCGGCAGACGCGCAAGGAAGATCCGCCGGTGGTGATGGTTTCGAGCGGCCAGGAAGTGGTCCTGCTGGACCGCGTGTCCGACGATCGCGCAGGGGCCAACCCGGAGCGCGACCTGATGCGGCGCGAGCTCGGGGCCAAGATCGCGCTGGCGCTCACCAAGCTGACGCCGCGCGAGCGCATGGTCTTTGAGCTGAAGCATTACCAGGGGCTGCGCCTGCGCACCATCGGCGAAATGCTGAACACAACGGAAGAAACCGCCAAGAACACGCTGTTCCGGGCGACGCAAAAGTTGCGCAGCGCGCTCTCGCCGATGCGCTGAGGAAGAAAAGTTTTTCGGGGAGTAAGTTATGAAATGCGATTGGGTGAAAGAAAACATCGTTTTTTACGTGTATGACGAAATGGCGGACGACGCCAAGTTCGAATTCATGCACCACGTCCAGCATTGCGCAGGCTGCAAACAGGAACTGGAAGCGGCGCAGGCCTTCAGAAGCGATCTGGGCGCGCTGCCGGAGCCGGAGGTGACCCCGAACTTTCTGGCTTCCAGCCGCATGCATTTGCAGGAAGCGCTGGAACACACGGAGCAGAGCCGCTCGGTCTTGGGCGCTTTCATCTTTGATTTTGCCGGCTGGATGCACCAGATCAAGCTGGCCCCGGCGCTGACCGCGGCGCTGCTGATGATCGGCTTTGCCGGAGGAAGCATCACGACGTGGAAACTGGTCCCCCAGAAAGCAATCATCAGTGAACCAGGCGGACCGTCAGGACCCGATGCCAACGTCGCGGGCATTCAATCCGTGGTGACGGACACCAACTCCAACAAAGTGACCATCACCTATGACACGCTGCGGCCGCACACGTACGTGAGCACTCCGGACGATCCCCGGGTACAGGAACTGCTGCTGCTGGGAACGCGCAACCGGACGAATTCTGACGTGCGCATCGGTTCGGTGGACATGCTGAAAGACCACGCGCAAGACAACGAAGTGCGCGACGCATTGGTTTCACGCCTGCGCTTTGACGACAACGTGAGCGTGCGGCTGAGCGCCCTGGGGGCGCTCAAGGGCTATGTGCGAGACGACGTCCACGTGCGCGACGCAGTGATGGAAGCCCTGCTGCACGATGGCAATCCGGGAGTGCGGCGCGAGGCGATCGCACTGCTCGATTCGGTGAAAGCGGACACCAGCGTGCGTGAGGCGCTGCGCAACCTGGCCTTGCGCGATCCGGACCAGTACATCCGCACGCAGGCACAAAAATATCTGGAGAACACACCGCACCTGGATTAAGGGCGGAAACCCTAACGATGAACAAGCAACTTAGACTCGCGTCCGTGCTGCTGGCAGCCATTGCGCCGGCGCTGGCGCAGAACACAAAGTCACAGCTCATCCGGCGCGGCAATGAGTGGGTCCAGGAGATCACAGGCACGCTGGCCACGGCGAAAGTGATCCAGGTGAAATCCAGCGCCGGGGCTATCCGGGTACAGGGCGGATCGCAGGAGAACATCACATACGTAATCCGCGAGCATGTGCGCGCGGGGTCGGAAGAGGCAGCGCGGCGGGAAATCGAGCGCATGCACTTTACCACCCTGAGTTCAGGCGGCGTGGTACGGCTGCAGGCAGATTGCGAAGGCAGTGGCGGAGGCTACATCGACTTTGAAGTGCGGGCGCCGGCGCAAACCGCGTTCCTGAAATTGGAAACCAAAGGTGGGGCCGTGAATGCGCGAAACATCGAAGGCAAAGTGGAGGCCAGCACCGGCGGCGGCAACATTCAGCTTGACCAGATCGGCGGCACAATCGTGGTCTCGAGCGGCGGCGGAGAGATCGAGATCGGCAAGGCGGGAAGCGACGTGCAGGCTTCCACCGGCGGCGGAAATATTCATGTCTCTTCAGCCGCGGGGCGGGTGATGGCGAGTTCGGGCGGCGGAAACCTGAACATCGGATCGGCCAAGTTGATGAAGCTGGAGACCGGCGGCGGCAAGATCAACGTGCTCAAGTGCGATGGCGAGATCAAGGCGGAAACCGGTGGCGGCACCATTGAGATCACCGAATGCGAAGGGCCGGCCCAGCTGGAAAGCGGCGGCGGCGGCATCAAGGTGAAGACCATCCGCGCCGGATTGCGCGCGGAAACCGGGAGCGGGCCGATTGTGGCAACCCTGGTCCGCGGCAGCAAGTTCAGCGATTCCCGCCTGGAAACTTCGGTCGGCGACATTGTGGTCTATGTGCCGGACGGGCTGGGCGTGACCGTGCGCGCAATGGTTGACGTTTCGCGCGGAGTAGGCATCCGCAGCGAGTTTCAGGACGTGAAAGTCACCCGCTCCGGGCAGTTTGGGGCACGAACAGCCAGCGCGGAAGGCAACATCAACGGCGGAGGCCCGGTGCTGCACGTACACACCAAGACCGGCAACATCGAGTTTCGCCGTACAGACAAGCAGTGATTGAAAAACATTCTGGGGGAAGAACCATGATTCGCACATTCGCAACCGCTGTGCTGCTGGCGGGACTGGCAGCTTCAAGTTCGCATGCCGGGCTGGCGCAACCTTCCGAGCAGCCCGAGCCGCAGAAGACCGCGCCGCAGGTCTACACGCTCTCGACAGGAAGCCGCTCGTATCTGGGAGTGGACATTCGCGACGTGGACAAAGACCGCGCCTCCGCATTGAAACTGAAAGAGGAACGCGGTGTTGAGGTGACGATGGTGGACGCGGATGCGCCCGCCGGCAAAGCCGGGATCCACGAGCACGATGTGATTGTGGAATTCAACAGCACCGCGGTGGAAAGCGAGGAGCAGCTTCGCCGGCTGATCCGGGAAACGCCCCCGGGACGCACCGTGGTTCTGGGAATCATCCGCGACGGCGCCGCCATGAAGATTTCCGCCCAGCTGGCCGAGCACCGCAAGGTCGTCAGCGACTCGATCCAAATCTTCAACACTCCGCGTCCTCCTGACTTTTCCAATTTGCCCAACCGTATGGATATTCCTTCGTTGACCGTCTACTCCACCAATCTCGGCATGCAGACTGAGAACCTGACGCACCAGTTGGGTGACTTCTTCGGGGTGAAGAACGGAGAAGGCGTCCTGGTGCGTAACGTGACCAAAGGCAGCGCGGCGGAAAAGGCTGGAATCAAGGCGGGCGATGTGATCGTGCGCGTGGGCGAGGAAAAGCTCTCCGACCGCGGCGACTTGGCACGTATCCTGCGCAAACATCGCGAAGGCGGCAAGATGGATGTGGGCATCGTGCGCGACAAAAAAGATCAGACTTTAACCATCGAGGTTCCTCAGCGCGGCTCCAAGGATTCTTCTTTGTTGGATAATTCCGCGCTCGAACAGTTGGAAATGGAGCTCGCAGGGCTGGAAGAATCGGCACCAGTGCTTGCGTTGAAAGCCCAGGCCCTTGCCGGCGCGGA
>DASVFK010000207.1:0-5191 GCA_036380095.1 Candidatus Angelobacter sp.
AATTTCATCCTTCCACGCCTTGTCAAAGCCAGAGGGGCGAATGGCGCGCGCTTTCCCGAACTCATCGAGCGCCACCGCTTTGTCACCGGCAAGATACGCCAGGAAGGCCAGGTTCATGTGGCTGAAGAAATTGTTCGGCGCGTACACGGCGGCCTTCTGCGCCGCGGCCTGCGCTTTCTTGAAGTCAGCGGGCTTTTCTTCGAGCAATTTGTAGGTCTGGTCGTTGTAGTTGTAGGCCAGGTTCAGGTCGAGCAGGCGGCGCAGCTCGGCAAATGGGTCAGGGCTATCGTCTACATTGATGTAGACGTAACGATCGTTGTTGATATTGCGGCCGCCGCGCTTGCGCACCACCAGCATGGAAGCCGATTGGCGCCCGCGCGAATCGCCGCCCGCAGCGTCGCCTGCCTTGAGCGCGGCAAAGAGCTTTTCCGCCAGCTCGCCCTGCGTGGCCTCAAAGGCCTTGCCCATGGCCTCCGGCACCTGCGGCCCGGTAAGGATATTGCCCTGCGCCGACCATGTTTTGCCCTGGCGGTCGCCGGCCCACGTCGGCGCTTTCGGGCCGGTGTATGTGGCAACATTGCCCTTGGCGTCCACGATTGCGATCTGGCGTCCGTCTTTGCCTTCAAACTTGTCGTTGGCGAGAAGCTTCTTGAGCGCTTCCTGCGCGGTCAGGCCCTGGCGGAGCAGGTCGATCGCCTCCTGGCCATAGCCCACGTTGACGTTGGCTTGCGTGGCCACCGCGCCCACGTCCGCCATGGCCCAAGGCACTACCGAGCCCACGGAGAAATAACGCGAAGCCACGGCCACGCCCAGATCGCCATTCTGCGGATCAACGGCGACGATGGAAAACGTGGCCACCGGCGGCAGCGATTGCGCGAACGCGGCGGCTATCGCAGTGCCAAGCACCATCGTCAGCAGAAAAAGTTTCTTCACGTCTCCTCCTCGATCTTCAAAGTCTTTTCCACGCGCACCGATTCTTCCTGCGGCTCCGTGCGCGGCTTGAGCACCACGCTCACCGAGCCCAACACCGCAATGATGGCAACCACCATCACCGGCGACACCGGCTCACCGTAAAGCAAGCTTCCTTCCAGCACTGCCACAATCGGGACCACCAGGCTGATCGTTGCGGACTGGTATGGCTGAATTCGTTTAAGCAGCCAATAGTAAATGACAAATGCCGCACATGAACCGAAGACCGTGAGAAAAGCCGTGGCCATCACAGCAGAGCTGGTCCACAAAGCATGGCGATGCGCTTCCATCGCCCACGTGCCCCAGCACAACACCACCGCACCAACCAGAAGCTGTAGCGCGGTTCCGCTGACCGGATCAACATCGTGCAATCGCTGCTTGGCAAAGACCACCGACCATGCGCTCAGCGCCACGGCACACAGTACGGCCAAACCGCCCAGCAGCGCGCGACCGTGGCTCAGGCCGGTATAGAAAAGTGCGAGCAACCCGCCGAAAGCCACCACCATGGCGAACACGGCGTCGCGCGGGACTTTTCGTTTCAACAGCAGCGGCGTGAGAAGGGCAACCACCAACGGCAAGGCAGAGTAGAGCACCGCCGTCATCCCGGAGGTGACATACTGCTCGGCCCAAAAGAGCAGTCCATAAGGAGCGGCCATCATGGTAAAACCCAGCACCAGCACGGCCTTCCATTGCTGCAGGCCGCTCGGCCAGGGACGCCGCTGCGCAACAGCCAGGCCCAGCAGCAGCACACCCGCAGCCACAAAGCGAACCGCAGCGGCTTCAAGCGGCGGAACGTCGCGCACCACCACGCGGATCGCCAGCCATGTGCTGCCCCAGATCAGACAGAGAGAGAAGTAGGCGAGGATGACGGTATGGGAGTTCCGGGCATCGGGAGATTGAGTCATTGAGGATCGGGGCATTTAAGATCGGGCCATCGGATCATCGGGCCATCGGATCATCGGGCCATCGGTTCATCTGTCTCGATGATCCGCGCCCTTTTGATGTTCGGCAGATGCTTGAGGAATCAAATTAGTGGCACGCTCTTTTTGACAGGCCCCTCGCAGTCGTGAAGATCGGGGGCATCGGTCCACCGGGGTCATCTGTCTCGATGACCGGCTCTTTTGATAGCAAACGCACGAGGTTCGATTTGGATGTTCCGATGGCCCGATGTCCCGATCTCCCGATGATCCGATTCTTACTGCGCTCCCCTGCTGGGCATCTGCAACTGCGCGGCGTTTTTGGGCGTGGAGAGGTACCCGCTGATCGTATCTTTGCTCACGCTGTTCACCACAACCTCAAACAGCGCGCGATCGCGGCCGGTATAGAACTGCAGCGGCTCGTTGATGGTGCGGTCTTTCTTTTCGATCTTCTTGTCTTCCGCCAGCACGTAAAGCGTGAATTTGTTCTTCTTGGCGTCGGTCTTTGAAAGCTGCAGGCTCACGATGGAAAGGCGAGTAGGTTCTTTGCCCTTGTGCAAGGTGAATTCGAAATAATCGCGGTCGCCGCGATGCTTGAGCACTTCCAGTTCGTCCCGGTTGGTGGCGATTAGCTCGCTGTGCTTGTTCAGGTCGCCGATGGCGTGCTCCAGCTTGGTCTTGGTCTGCGCCAAATCGTTCTTGGTGTCGCTGACGTCCGCGCTCACCTGGCTTACCTGGGTCTTCACACCGCTCACCTGACCCGAGACCTCCCCGAACTGCTTTTGCGTGGATTCTTCATCCGCCTTGAGACGGCTTTGCGTGGCTTGCTCCTGCGCCTGCAGATCGGAAGCTTTCTTGCTCAACTCCTTGTGCGTCACGCCCACTTTGTCCGCCAGCACGTTGACGGAAGCGCGCAACTGCCCGTTCGAATCGTCCATCTTCTTGGCCAGCTCTTTGTGGCCGGCGATCTGGCGCTTCTCCAGGTCGCTGATCCGGTTCTGCGCCTGGACCATGAAAATGACGCTTCCAATCATGTAAACCACGGCAACAGCCAAAAGAATGTTGCGCACTACGGGATTTCCGCCGTCGTTCTGCGGCGCATCAGACATGTGATTTCTCCATTTCTAGCGAAGGGGACTCAAGATCCATCACATTCTTTCAGCAGAATTGCCGTGAAGTCAATCAGAGCGTTAGTGGGGCAAGTCTAAGGCCCGACCCCACTAACGTGTGTCAGCGTCTAGCGATTCGCTTGCGAATTGCGGGCCTTCAGGCAGACGGTTCGCCTTACTCCTCCCCCGGTAAAATCCTGCCACAGAGCTCGTGCAGAACATCTCAATCCCGCATCTAAGAATATGTATGGCCCCACGGTTCCGGCGTAAAGTGCTGTCTCCGCTCCTGCTGCTTCTGGGTAGTGGCCTGCTGGTGTATGTGGCAATCGCGTACTTCAGCATGTATCAGGAGCAGAGAGATCTCGCGGAAAAATGGCAACTGCAATCGCTTGAGGCAGCTGCCGCGGCGCGCCCTGAAGGCGCTGCCGTGGTCCCGACATCGCAAAAGCTTCCCGCGCCGGCCAGTGATGCCCTGGTGCGCGTGGTCATCCCCCGCATCAACCTGGATGCCATCGTGGTGGAAGGGGTCACCAAGGAGCAGCTTGCCAAGGGTCCCGGGCACATGACGGAGACGGCCGCGCCGGGCCAGCCCGGCAATGCCGTCATCACGGCCCATCGCGACACTTTCTTTCGCCACATCGTCGAACTGGAGAAGGGTGATGACATACTCATTCGCCGCCAGGGCCAGCTTTACCGATTTCAGGTGACAGGCAAGAAGATCGTCTGGCCGACCGAAGTCAGCGTGATCCGTCCGACCCCTGATGCTCGCCTCACCCTCATCACTTGCTATCCCACCTACTACATCGGGCCTGCTCCCAAGCGCCTGATTGTGTTTTCCAAGCTGGTCGATACCCGCGCCGACGTTCCAGGCCAGCCGGTAACGCGCGGAGCATCGCAATGATTTCCTTGTCCCGAGCGCAGCGAGGGAACCCTGTCAGAACCACAAACTCGGCGCTCTGACTTTCTCGACGAGAAACTCTCCACGCGAAGAATGCCGGGCTCGTACACTCCAGCGATAAAATATCCGTGTGCGGTCACCTGATGTCATCATCGCCGGCGCCGGCATCATCGGCATCTCTCTTGCGCTGGAGTTGCGCGAGCGCGGCAGCAGCGTACTCGTCTTGGAGCGCGCTGAACCGGGGAATGAAGCCTCTTCCGCAGCCGCAGGTATGCTCGCTGCCACTGATCCGGAAACCCCAGTCGGCCTGCGGGCTCTCGCGTTGGAAAGCGCGATGCTTTATCCCCAATTCGTGCGCAAGCTGGAAAATGCGGTTGGAGTCCAGGCGGATTTCCGCCGCCACGGGACGATTGCCCTCGGCGAAAAGCCCTGCCCTGGCCACGCGCGAGCGCTTCTCGCGGACGAGCTCGAGCGCATGGAGCCCTGCCTGAACGCCGGCGGATTGCCGGCATGTTTCGTTGCCGAAGACTCGATCGATCCCGTTCTGCTGATGCAGGTCGCGCTGGGGGCCGCGCGCAAGAACGGCGTTGAAGTCCGCGGCGGCATGCACGTCCAAACCATGCGGTCCGGGGACGGACAGGCTGAAGTCATCACAGACCAAGGACGCCTCCTGGCAGGCGCCGCTGTTAACTGCTGCGGCGCATGGTCAGGTGCGCCCGTAAAACCCCGCAAAGGCCAGATGATGTATCTGCAGCCGCTCCGGCCTGGGCTGATTCAGCACGTGGTACGCGCTCCCGGAGCGTACATTGTGCCGCGCAGCTCGGGGAAGATTCTCGTCGGCGCCACCGTGGAAGACGTGGGGTTTGACAAGACTGTAGACCCGCAGACCATTCGCCGGCTCCATTCCGCTGCGGCAAGTTTTGTTCCGGAACTGGCTTCGGCTGCGATCACGGAGACCTGGGCCGGACTGCGCCCCGGCACTCCGGACGATCTGCCCGTGATCGGCGAAACCGCAAACAAGCGGGTTTTTCTGGCCAGCGGGCATTACCGCAACGGCATCCTGCTGGCGCCGGTAACCGCCAGGATCATGGCCAACCTTGTCACCGGCAAGCCCGCAGGGACCGATATCGCCACCTTCTCCCCGGCCCGTTTTGCCACTGCCGCTTGAACATTGAACGAAAACACCAAATCCGTGGAACAATAGTCCCGTGGACTTCCAGCTTCTGCTCATCCAGCTTCTGATCAAATTGGGCGTGGCCACGGCCGTTGCCAGCGCGCTCGGCCGCGCGCGCGAGTTC
>DASVFK010000208.1:0-7020 GCA_036380095.1 Candidatus Angelobacter sp.
CACAAAGACAATTCGCGCGGTCAATCCGCGGCTGGCAAGACTCTCCGCCTGGATCTCCTCGGTCGGCGCCTCGGTCGCGCTCAACGACATTGATGGTGACGGGTTGCCCAACGATGTTTGCTACGTGGACACGCGGACTGATCAGGTGATTGTGGCTCCTGTTCCCGGCACGCCGCAGCGCTACAAGCCTTTTGTGTTGAATCCAAGCCACCTGGCCTATGACGCTACCACCATGGCGCCCATGGGCTGTTTGCCACTGGACGTGAACGAAGACGGGCTCATGGACATTGTGATCTATTACTGGGGCCGTTCTCCGGTAGTGTTCTTGCAGCGTGAGTCTTCGCAGCCAGTGGAACTGAACGGCGCAAGCTTCAAGGCCCAGGAGTTGATGCCCACAGTCCAGGACTGGTATACCAATGCGGCGATTGCCGCCGACTTGGATGGAGACGGCCACGTCGATCTGGTTTTTGCCAACTACTTTGCCGATGGTTCCCGCATCCTGGACGCGCACTCCACCTACCCCACGGAAATGCAGGACTCCATGTCGCGCGCTTACAACGGAGGCAGCAAGCGGTTTCTTCTATGGAAGAGCGCGGCGGGCGGCAACGCGCCACGAGTCGAGTTCAGCGAACAGATGAGCGTGCTGGAAGGCCCCGCCAAGTCAGGCTGGACCCTGGCCCTGGCTGCCTGCGATCTTGACGGCGATCTGCGCCCCGAGATCTACATCGCCAACGATTTCGGTCCGGACGTTCTCCTGCACAATCTCTCAACTCCCGGACATTTGCGTTTCGAGCGCCTGTTCGGCACGCGCACCCTGATGACTCCGGCTTCCAAGGTCCTTGGCCGCGATTCTTTCAAGGGCATGGGCGTTGATTGCGGCGATCTCAACCATGACGGCATCCCTGATGTTGCGGTGAGCAACATCACCTCAGAGTTCGCGCTGGAAGAAAGCAACCTGGTGTTCTTGAGCACCGGAAATTTCAATCTCATGCAGGCAGGCATCGCGCCCTACCGTGAAGCCAGCGAACCTCTGGGCCTGGCCCGCAACGGCTGGTCCTGGGACATCCGCTTTGGCGACTTCAACAATGGAGGTGGGCTGCAGATCGTGCAGGCAGCAGGCTTTGTCAAAGGCAATACCGACCGCTGGCCCGAGCTGCACGAACTGGCCATGGGCAACGACAATCTGCTGCGCCATCCGGCAAGCTGGCCGCGCGTTCAACCCGGCGATGACCTGAGCGGGCGCGATCACAACCATTTCTTTGTTTCCTCCGCTTCCGGCCGCTACGTTGATCTCTCCACTGACTTCGGGATGGACGATCCTCACGTAACCCGCGGCATCGCCACGGCCGACGTGGATGGAGATGGACTGTTGGATTTCGCAACAGCGAACCAGTGGGAGGATTCGCTCTTCTTCCACAATCAAACATCTACGGGGAACCGCTTCCTGCAGCTCTATCTGCTGCTGCCGGTCAACGGTGAAGCAACACCGGAAACGAAAGTTCTGCCGGGCCATCCAGCGCGCAATCTCCGCGGCCGTTTCGCCATCGGCGCCACCGCTACTCTGCACCTCCCGGATGGAAGGCTCATAGTCCAGCAAGTGGACGTGAGCAACGGCCACTCAGGAAAGCGCAGCCCGGAATTGCACTTCGGCCTGGGACGGTTCGACGCATCGGCGACGGTGGCGGTTGATCTTTCCTGGCGCGATGCCAACGGGACCATCCATCGCGAGACTCTGCGGCTGACTCCGGGCCTGCACACCATTTTACTGGCTTCTCCGGGAAGGAGGAACTCATGACCTTGCAAGTGACGGCGAACGAAGCCAACCGCCTGGGCGGATTGCGCCGCTTCGCCATTGCCATCACTGTGTTCAATATTCTCGGCCACACCGTGTTCGGCTTTGAACAGGCATGGATCACGCCCCTGGTGGCCGTGCTCACCGCTTATGCCTGCGAGATATGGTTTGAGCTGGTGGATTGCTGGGTGCACGCGCGCAAACCCAGGTTTGCGGGCGGCTGGACAAAGAAAGTAGATTTCCTGCTCTCGGCGCACATCACCGGCCTGGCCTGCGCCATGCTCCTCTACGCCAATGCGCGGCTCATGCCGGTTGTGTTTGCCGCTGCAACCGCCATCAGTTCCAAGGCCCTCTTCCGGGTGGCGATGCAAAATGTGCCGCGGCACTTCTTGAATCCATCCAACTTCGGCATCACGGCCACGCTCCTGCTCTTCCCCTGGGTGGGCATCGCGCCGCCTTACCATTTCAGCGAAAACATTCACGGCTGGGGAAGCTGGATTCTGCCGGCCTTCATCGTGATGAGCGGGAGTTTCCTCAATATGCGATTTACCAAGCGGATCTGTGTTGCGCTGGGATGGGCAGGTGGATTCCTGCTCCAGGGCCTGGTGCGCAACCTGGCGTTCGGCGTCCCGCTCACTGCCACGCTGCTGCCCATGACCGGCGTGGCCTTTGTGCTGTTTACGTTCTATATGGTGACGGACCCGGCCACCAGTCCGTGCACGTCACGGGGACAGTTGTTGTTCGGCGCTCTCGTGAGCATGACTTATGGACTGCTGGTGACGGCGCACGTGGTCTTCGGCTTCTTCTTCGCGCTTACATTGGTTTCCCTGGCGCGGGGCATCACGCTTTACGCCCAGAACTACTTGCATGCAAGTTCGCGGCAAGGCGTTGCGGCGCAAGCCACCTTGGCCTTTGCGCGGGAAATGGCGTAATGCGAGCAGGCCCACACGGCAGGTTGAGGTTGCAGCAGTTCTGGATTTGACAGCGGAGGTTTTATGAGCGGTTCCACCATAACGCACCCCATCGCAGCACCAAGCCAGAGCTTTTCGGAAAAACTGAATACTGGCTGGCACAAGCCCGCGCTGCTGACCTTTATGGCAATCGTGATTGCGCATTGGGGCGAGCACGTTTTTCAAGCCTGGCAGATTTATGTGATGAATTGGCCGCGGCCCAAGGCTCTGGGGATGCTCGGCCTGGTATACCCGTGGCTGGTGCAAACGGAATCCCTGCACTATGGATACGCCCTGATCATGCTCATCGGGATCTGGATGCTTCGCAAAGGGTTCACCGGAGTGTCGCACAAGTGGTGGATGGTGGCGTTAGTGATCCAGTTCTGGCACCACTTTGAACATGCGCTTCTGCTATACCAGGCGATGACGCACCACTATTTGTTCCATTCCCCGGTACCGGTCAGTATTCTGCAGCTTTGGTTTCCCAGGGTCGAGCTGCACCTGTTCTACAACTCAATCGTGTTCATCCCGATGGTGGTGGGCATGTACTACCACATGTTTCCGCCGGAAGCGGAGGCGCAGCGCGCCAAATGCAATTGCGCCTGGCACGCGGCTCGCGAGATGCGAATTGCCGCCACCGTCATCTGCTTCCTGATCTGTGTCGCCGCACTCTGGCTGGCGTTTCAACCGATCGGCATGCACCACTCGATGATGACGCACTAGGCCAGCTTTTCCGTTGGCTGTTTTAGAAACTCCTCTACCTCGACGAACAATTCCGCGTCATGGCCAACCCAAATATGGCCTCCGGACGCGTACGTAAGCAGGCGCGCGCCGGGAATTTGTGCGGCGATGAAGCGCGCCGCGCCAATCGTGCGATAGAAATCGTCCTCCAGCGAGATGACCAGCGTTGGCGCCTTAATCTGATCCAGTCTCATCGACTGCGGGGTGCTGGCCATCCATGCATCGTGGCGCAGGCCTTCCTCTCTCTCGCTGATCGGCATGACGTTCCAGAGAATTTCGTAAGCCCGCCGGCGCTCCTCCGCGCTCGCCGCAGCCACCACGGCCGCGTCCGTCGCCAAGACGGAGCGGACCATCGACCGTGGCGCCAGGTTGATTCCAAGCCAAAACAGGAAGTCAGATTTGACAACGCGTTCAATGATCGCTTTTTGCAGCGGTCCCTGGCTGGGCATTGGCCCTTGCGGATCACCCGCCACCGAAGCCGCAGGAACCATCACAACCAACGACCGGCAACGATCTGGATGCCGGACAGCGAACTGCAAAGCGGATGGCGCACCTGCCGATATGCCCACAACCGGAACGTTCTGGACGTGGAGTTCGTCCAGGAGAAATGCGAACGCGTCAGCCTGGTTTTCCGGCGAAGGGTCGTCCGGGCTCGATGAGCGCAGGTAACCGAAGCGCGATGGAGCGACGACTTGATACCCGGCTGCGAGCAACCGGCCGGCCCCGAAAAGGGCCTGATCGAATCCTCCGCCTGCGCCGTGAGATATCAACAACGGCTCGCCGTCTCCGGCGAGAGCGAACTCAATCTCCCCGAACGGCGAGGACAGAATCCGGCTTCCGCGGCGTACACGTTCGCGCTCGATCTTCAATGCGGCAGAAAATTTTGACTTCGTAACGGCCGCGGCGATGCCGAGAATGCAGGCCGTCACACCTAGTGCGGAAAGCGCGCGTTTCATGGCATCTTCTAAGATGCCGCCGCGCTTTAGACTGTTACCGCTTTCGCTTATTTGCCTTCCACAAGCGCGTCCCATTCTTTCTGTCCCCGCGCCAGTATGGCGGGCAAGTCTTCCTGCAAGATGAAACGCTGCTCAATCAGCCTTTTGGCCGCTTGTTCGAACTTGCCCATGTAGTCTTCTCGCGACGCGTAACGCTCACCGATGGAGGCGCGAGGGTCGCCGGTCTGCTGCCGCTCCACGGCGGTCCGGGCCAGCGGGATGAACGATCCGACAAAGCTCAGGCGCTGTTCCGGGGCGCCGATGGTCGCGTCGCGCAGGTTCCAGCCGGTGTAAGTGGCCAGCGGAACATCGAGTTCCGGCAACCGCACACCGCCCGTGTCATTGCCGGCTGAGTCCGGTTGGGGAACAAATCCGGGAAACGCCGCACCCACTGCGGGAGGCTCCGTGCTGACAATTCCCTGCTTCCACTGCGTACCGAAGTTCAGCCGGTAGGCGACGTTCGATTCCGTTGGCGTGTTCACGCCGGGGATTTTCGGAAAAGACCACTTGGCGAACGGAACCAGCGTGCTATCGGCGAGTTTGGGATAGACGCTTGGCGGCGGCTCCACGCCCTCCTTCACCCAGCGGTCCATGTTGGTGATCATGGCCCGCCAGTACCACTGGATCGGATTGGGGTTGTGCGCCTGCTGCGCGGTGTACTCGGGCGATCCGGGCATAGTCTTGGCCGGCGGAAAGCCGCGGCTGAAGTGCTGCAGCCCGGCAAAGAAATAGACGCGAACATTGGGACCGATGGGCGCGTCGGCTTTGCCGTCGGGAGTGACGTGAATCAACGCCGCCGAGCGTCCCCAATATTCGTAAGAAGTGTTGCTGAAAAAGATCTTGGGCACGGTCTTCGACCTGGTGGCCGCGTCCAGCAGTCCCGCCGTTTCGCCGGTCTCCGGGTCTTTCTGCGGCAGGTCAGTAAACGGAAACAGGTCAGTGGGGAAAAAGATGCTGGACATGGGCTGGCTGTCTCGCGAAGACTGGCCGAAGCGGTGGTTGAAGCTGCCGCGTCCTGCGCCGGCCACGTGTGAAAGCACACCGTCCATCACCTGGCGGCCCTGCTCGTCGGCATTGAAGTCCTGGTACAGGTAGTGGCGTAGAAAGCGTCCGCTTTGCGAAATGCCCGAGGCGTACACGCGCTTCACCGGCGCCACGGCCTGGGGATCGTATTTCAAATAGGAAAGAAAATCCCGCACCGCCGCCAGGCCCACGCCCACCACAACCGGGTTCTTGGCGGCGTACACGATTTCATAAATTTTGCCCGGCTGGAACCCGGACTTCATGTAGATAAAGTGCGGATCGGGCACCAGGTTGCTTTCAACTTGGTGGCCGAACGACCACTGGTCGCGAGGAATGATCTGCCGTTTGCCGGTGGGCGTATCGCGCACGGTCAGGACGTTTTGCTTGTTGGCAACGCCATCCACGGAATAGCTGAGCCCGCCCTTGGGCCCCAGGAGAATGTGTCCAAGCGGCCAGTCAACGCGCTTCTCTGACGGAGTGAAATCGCCGCGAACGACCCCGCGAATCTCCTTCCCTGCCGGCAGGTGAGCTACAGGCGCGATGAGCCGCATGCGCTGCGGCAAGTCTTCCACGTCGTATTCCCAGCCCAGCCAGGCCAAGGTGAAACCCTGGCGCATGAGGAAGCCGTCACCGAACTCGCCTTCCGCGCCGTTGACGATAAAGACCATGCCTTTGCCGCCGCGATTGGAAACTTCAAACAGCACGGCGCCGTTGCCCTTGGCCGTGTCTTTGGGGCGGAGAACTTCAAAGTTGGCGGTGAATTCCACTTCTCCGTCAGGGTTGCGGTCGGCTTTGTCCAGGTCCACGATCGGCGCGTTGTGCGGGTCTCCGGGCTTGAGTGCGAACGTCACGCGTCCGGTCACGCGCTCATAGGCGCCCACGGCGCCGAAGGGCTTGCCTTCTTGCAGGTCAGTCCGGGAGAAGATTTCCACGCGCGCGACCCGCGCGGCGGCGGTGGAAACCAGCAGGCACCACATGAGCGCGGAGAAGACAAGAATGGTTGGCGTGCGGAAAAAACGCATGGCAAGACCTCCGTGGGGAACAGCAAGTTTGCCATACGGATGGATGGTTTGACGAACTCAATCTGCCCGGATCGCAGCCGGCGTGAAGAACGATGCGGCTCGGTTAGACCGTTACCGCCTTTGCCTTCTCCGCATCAATGGCAGCCAGCATGTCCTGATCGTTATCGAACTTGAACCAGGTCATGCCGCGTTCCTGGGCGATCTTCTCTTCTGCACGGCCCAGTTTTTCGAGATCGCTCTTGTCGATCACGCGCAGGTTGCGCTTATCCAGTTCGCGGCGAATCTGCTCCGCGGAAAGAGCGTTGCCCTCGCCCACACCTTGCAAATAGGCAAGCACCTGCGCGGCGCCCACTTCGCCATCGTGCCGCGCGATTCCCACCAGGCCGTCGCTCGCCTTGCGAGCCCAGCCCACGGCGAACATGCCGGGCAGCGTCTTGCCCGTGGCCGGATCAAACACATCATAAGCAGGGTGCGAAGTATCCGCCGGGTTGGGATTC
>DASVFK010000209.1:0-6561 GCA_036380095.1 Candidatus Angelobacter sp.
CGGGTGAACTGCCTCAGCAAAGAAGTTCTTGAGGTCGGCGTACTCCAACATTGGCTGGCCTTTCTGCTTCAGCCTGTAGCCCGCTTCCAGCACAATGTAACGTCCGCGTTCGCTGGTGTTGAAGATGCTCGAGCGATAGGCGAAGCGGCAGTCTGCGTTGGCAAGGGTTCGTATTTCCCCCGTGGTGATCTCCAGCACGCGCACGCTGAGGATGGCCTGCGAGACTTCCTGGCCGTAGGCTCCAACGTTCTGCACCGGCGTGCCGCCAACGGTCCCGGGAATGCCGCTTAAGCACTCAAGCCCGGCGCAGTTGCTGGTGACGGTGCGGTCTACAAAGTGGTCCCAGGATTCGCCTGCCGCGGCATAGAAGATGGCGTTGTCGCCCTCTCCTTCGTGTTCCACGCCGGGCAACGCGACTTTGAGCACCAGGCCGGGCCAGCCTTGGTCGGCGATAACAAGGTTGCTGCCGCCGCCCAGTACAAATAACGGCAGGCGACGTTCGGCGGCATACGCAACCGCCTCCTTCACCCCGGCCTCCGTGCGGGCCTCGGCGAAGTAACGCGCCGGGCCCCCAACCTGCAAGGTGGTCAACGGCGCCAGAGGAATGTTTTCCTGGATTTTCAACGTTGTCCCCAAAAGACTAACAGCAGTCGGGCGAGTTGCGGGAGCGCTTTCCTTGCTAAAATGCTGTCTGAGGCTTTTCGCGGTTTGCGGAAGGTTTTCATAAGCCGAGGGAGGAAAGAAGGAATGTACCCAGAGATGATGATCGCGCCGATGCGTGAAGAGCTGACTTCAGCCGGTATCCAGGAGACGCGAACGCCTGCAGAATTGGAAAACGCCGTAAAGCAGAAGGGGACCACCATGGTGGTGGTGAATTCTGTGTGCGGGTGCGCAGCAGGGAGAATGCGTCCCGGAGTGCGCGTCGCGCTCAAGCACAGCGTTCGTCCCGACCGCATCGTGACGGTCTTTGCCGGCCAGGATCGCGAAGCCACGGACAAAGCGCGCAGCTATTTCACCGGATACCCGCCGTCTTCGCCTTCCATCGGCATCCTGCGTGACGGCCAGCTGGTTTACATGATGCAGCGCAGCGACATCGAGATGAGTACGCCGGAAATGATCGCTTCCGCGTTGACCCGGGCGTTTGACAAGCATTGTGCGAAAGCAGCAATTGGCAATTAGCACTTGGCAATTGGCTTAGCTAAAGCAAAACTTTAAGTTCTTGAAAGGGCAACGAACGTTGCCCTTTTTCTGTCGGTCCAAACTCCAGATCCTGCGTAACTTTGGCGATTACGTACGCAAAGTTAAACCTCTGCTTTAGCTGAGCTAAGGGCTAAGAGCTAACGGCTAAGGGCTGCCTTTCTCACATCCCCGCTTTCTTCGGCGGCGGAATTGTGATGTCGATGGGCGTGACCTTGCCGAAGGTCGAGAGATCGCGGTCAAAGTCCTTGGAGTTACCCACCACCAGGACCGCCATTTTTTCCGGATGCAGGTATTTCCGGGCCACACGATTCACGTCCGCCACCGTGACCTTCTCGATTCCCTGGCGGAACAACTCCAGGAAGTTCGGCGGGTAGCCATAAAACTCATAGCGCATGCGCTCGGCCAGGACCTTCTCTTTGGAGTCAAACTCAAAGATGAACGAATTCAGGAGGGAGTCCTTGGCCCGTTTCAGCTCGGCTTCTGTCACGCCGCCCTTGATGAGCAGATCCAGTTGCTGGCGTAGCGCCTCAACGCCTTTGGCCGTGGTACTGCTCTTGGTGCCCATTTCAAAGCGGGCCACGCCGGGATGGTCAAAGGCCGTGCCCACGCCGCCGCCCACCGAATAGGCCAGGCCTTCCTTGGTGCGCAGCCGGGAGAAAAGGCGCGACGAAAATCCGCCGCCAAAAAGCTCATTCATGGCCACGATGGCGTAGTAATCCGGGTTGCGCCGGTCCGTGCCCAGGTCTACCAGGCTGATCTCGCTCTGGTTCACGTCGTTCTTCTCAATGAAATAGATCCCCGGCTTGGGCTGGTGAAACTCGACCTTCGCGCTCACGAACGGCTCACCCTTCGGTATGCCGGCGAGGGCTGCGCGGAGCTTTTGTTCCATGGCAGCGGAATCGAAATCGCCGTTGATGCCCAGGATCATGTTGTTGGGCGCCACTGTGCGCTGGTGCCAGTCCAGCAGGTCCTGGCGCGTGATGGAGGCCACGGTGGAATATTCCGGAACGCGCGCGTAAGGATTATCTGCGCCATAGGCCAGCTTGGTGGATTCACGCCCGGCGATCTCGTCCATTTCGTCGTTGCGCCGGGAAATGGCGCTGGAAAGCTGGCGCTTCGCCAAATCAACCTTGTTCTCGCGAAACTCGGGATGCTGCAGCAGGTCCAGCACGATGGAGAAGACCTGGTCGAAATCACCTTTCAACGACGACCAGCTCAGGAAGGTCGAGTCAATGTTGTATGAAGTCTCGACTCGCGCGGCGCGCGCTTCGAGCAGATCGTCGAGCTCGTCGCCGGTCTTGGAGGCGGTGCCGCCGGTACGCCAGGCATCTGAGTAAATGCTGGTCAGGCCGGTCTTGTTTGCGGGAACGTCACGTGCTCCGCCACGAATGCGAATGGTTCCATCCACCAGCGGCAACTCGTGGTCCTCTTGTAGAAAGATCACCAGGCCATTGGGCAATTCGACTCGCTTGGGCTCCTGGGGATGAAACGCCCGCAGCGGCGGGATAGGGACCTTTTGCCACGTCGGAGGCACACTCGGCGCGGCTTGCGGGCTGGCTGCAGGCGAAGCTGCAGGCGCCGCGGGTTTGGCGGCCTGTCCGGCTGCGAAAAGTGGAAGCCACAGAATAACGGAGAGTGCAATTCGGCGAGTATGGTTCATTGCTGCTCTCCTTTCGGCGCGGGGGCGGGCGATGGCCCACCCGGAGAAGCGGCTGCCGGCGCTCCATTCTCCATGATGCCCACGGTGCGGTTCTCTTGGGTGAAGATCTTGTTGGCCACGCGCTTGATGTCGGCTTTGCTCACCTTGTCAATGCGGTCAATCTGGCGAAAGAGCTCGCGCCAGTCGGCGTAGAAGGCCTGGTATTCGGCCAATTGCGCGGCCAGGCCCTGATTGTCATTCAGGCCGCGGATGAGGTCGGCCTTGGCGCGCGTCTTGATCGACTGCAATTCTTCGTCGCTCACGTCCTGCGTTTTCAACTTTTCGATCTCGTCGTGGATCGGCCCGGCCATCTCCCGCGCCGTGTGTCCCTGGTTGGGCACGGCGAAGAAGAAAAACAAGCTGGGATATTTGTTGCCGGGGAATGTGCCGCCCTGCGCTGCCAGAGCAATCTGCTTGTCGCGCACCAGCGAACGATAGAGCCGCGAGGTGCGCCCCTTGGAGAGCAGATCGGAGAGCACGTCATACACAGCGTCGTCCGGGTCGCGGAAGTTGGGACGGTGATAGCCCTCAATGTAAAACGGCTGGCTCTGGTCGTGCAGCACCACTTCACGCAGAGCGCGTTGCTGCGGTTCCACGGTGCGCAGCGGCTCGGGCGCCGGACCGGCGGGAATGCGGCCAAAATACTTCTCCACAACGGGAATCACCTGCGAGGCTTTTACGTCGCCCACCACCGCCACGGTCATGTTGGCCGGGACGTAATATTTGCGATAGAAGTTCGCCGCATCGGTGGCGGAAAAGGCACGCAGGTCAGAAGGCCAGCCCACCACCGGACGTCCATAGGGATGCGCGACGTAGGCGGCGGCCAGGAACTGCTCGATCAAGCGGCCCTGCGGTGAGCTGTCGGTGCGCATGCGGCGTTCTTCCATCACCACATCACGCTCTTTGTAAAACTCGCGCATCACCGGATGCAGGAAACGCTCTGACTCCAAATAGGCCCACAACTCCAGCCGGTTTTCCGGGAACGAATAGAGATATGTGGTTTCGTCCCAATCTGTGGAAGCATTCAGGCCCACGCCGCCCTGGCTTTCCACGATCTCGCCGAACTGGTTGGGAACCACGTACTGGTCGGCGTCCTGTACGGCCTTTTCCCATTCGGCTTTGAGCTGTTCGACCTTCTTCGGATCACGGCCCACTTCCTTCATGTTCTCGTGCTGATAGGCGGTATAGGCGCGTTCCACAATGGCAAGCGCCACTTTCTCGGCAGGATAGTTGGTGGTGCCGATCTTGTCCGTGCCTTTGAAGGCCATGTGTTCGAACATATGGGCCAGGCCGGTGATGCCCTGAACTTCCTGCGCCGAGCCCACGTCCACGTGGGTATAGAAGGAAAAGACGGGTGCTTCCGGGCGTTCCATCACCAGGATGGTGAGCCCGTTGGGCAGCTTCTTGACCGTAATGTTCTTTTCAAAAGAAGCAACGTCCTGGGCGATGAGAGCAGGGACGATGACAGAAAAAACAAGAGCAACCAGCAGGGTAGGAGCAGAGGTCTTCTTCATAACAATCCTTTCAAGATTAAAGCAGGGCAGCGGGGTTTTCAAATGTGAGCACTGCCTCGGCCCGGAATTCCATCGGAGCCTCGCAAAGACGAACACTCACGAGGCGAGCGGCGAAGTTCAGGTACCAGCGCCGGAGGGCGCGGTATGAGTTAGCCCAGCACGTCAGTGCTGGGTTCGAGCCAATTGGGCGTGAGCCCCGGAGGGGCGACACTAGCCGAACACGTATTTCGGATCATAGGAAATGCCGTGCTTCTCCAAGAGCGCAATGAATTCCTGTTCAAATGTCAATTTGCGGTGATGTTTTTCCTGGTTGTTGATATACGAAATGACCTGCTTAAGGCTGGACGCACTTACGCTGAAAGCGCCATATCCCTCCTGCCAGGCAAAACGGTTTCCTCGTTCATTCATCCATTTTGACGAATTGGCCTTGAGCTTCTGGACAGCACTGGACAAATCTAATTTTGGCGGAAGCTGCAGCAACAAATGAATGTGGTCTTCAATCCCGCCGTTCGCCAAAATCAAACAACCCATATTTCGTCCGATGCCGGCGATATAGGACCACAACTTTGGCTGAGACGCCTTATCAATGATCTTGCTCCGTCCTTTTGTACTGAAAACTACATGCAAATGATTCTGCGCATACGTGTGTGACATGTGTCGCACCCTCCGGGGCTTGCTCTGCTCGAAGGCCTCCCAGCACTCTCGTGCTGGGCTAACTCATACTGCGCCTTGTGGCGCTCGCCTGTGGCCGGGTCAAAGGCCTTCCTCCAGCGCAGGGTTCCCCTTTCGCCATCCAGAGCCTAGCTACCTAAGAGTGCGAATATAAAGCAAAGCCGACGGCTTGGGAAGAACGGGTTCCACATCAGAGGGCGGAAATCCGTTTACCTGTATGATTGTCCGTTTATGAAATTCCCCAGACTCGTCTTGTTTCTGCTCATACCTGTATTGGCAGCGGCGCAAAAATCTTCGTTCACGCTGGAGCAAGTCATGTCGTCGCCGTTTCCCACGGCGCTCACTTCGGCCGCCAAGACTGAGCGCATAGCCTGGGTATTCAACGCCAAGGGAGAGCGCAACATCTGGATCGCCGACGCACCCGCCTTTACCGGCCACCAGGTCACGCATTACCAGGGCGATGACGGCCAGGACATCTTCAGCCCCAGGCTCACGCCCGATGGCAAGCTGGTGGTCTACGCACGCGGCTCTGAGGTCAGCCGCGAAGGTTACGTGGCGAATCCCGCCACGGAAATCAGCGCCCCCAAGCAGCAGGTCTGGGGGGCAGAAGTTGAGAATGGCAAGCCGCGCCTGCTGGGCGAGATGGGCTGCGGCGAGGAGGACTGTGAAGTGATCGAGCTTTCGCCGGACGGCCAGTGGGCGGTCTGGGTGGGGGCCAAGCATCATCTCTTGATCGCTTCACTCTCTGATGGCAAGCCCGCACGCCAGTTGACGGAGTTGCGCGGCAGCGAGTCTGATCCGCAGTGGTCGCCGGACGGCAAGTCGCTGGCGTTCCGCACGGACCGCGGCGATCACAGCTTCATCGCCGTGGCTGACATCGCCGCCGACGGCACAGCGCAGCGCGTCCGCTACCTTGCGCCCAGCGTGGACCGCGACCGAGCGCCGCGTTGGTCGCCCGATGGCGTGCAGATCGTCTTTTTGCGAACGCCCGGCGCGGAGCAGCACCTCCCCTTGATCCCGCAGCGGCCCAGGCCGTGGGCCATTTGGCTGGCCAACGCCAAAACAGCAACAGCGCAGGAACTCTGGCACAGCGGCAAGACCATGGATGACTCGCTGCCGCCCATGGCGGAGGAGTCGCTCAAGTTCGCTGCTGCGGGCGAAATAATTTTTGTTTCCGAGCAGGACGGCCGCAATCATCTATACTCCGTTCCCACCAAGGGCGGGCCGGAGAAACCGCTCACGCCCGGCGACTTTGACGTGGAAGACGTAGAGTTAACGCCGGACGGCACCGCCGTGCTCTACACCTCGAACCAGAAAGACGAGGACCGCCGGCACATCGCCAAGATACCGCTGGGCGCGTCGGAGATCGTGAACGGCAAGGCCATCGGCGTTTCTGTGCCGGTAACGCGCGGCGCCGGCATCGAGTGGCATCCGCTCATGCTGGCCGACAGCAAGACCATTGTCTGCTTCGGCTCC
>DASVFK010000210.1:0-2411 GCA_036380095.1 Candidatus Angelobacter sp.
AGAGGATGGGGATTCTGGCCTAAGCCAGGGTATTCTCGTGCTCATAAAATTATGTGGCACAGACACTCTTGTCTGTGCTGCTGTTTCCGAAGGATGAACCAGCACAGTTTCAGGAGTGCCTGTGCCACACAATGCCTTAGCCATCTTCCACAGACGCGTCCAGTACAATAAGAAATTTCATGCGTTACGGCTTTGTTATTGACCAGAACAGGTGTATCGGCTGCCACGCTTGCACGGTCGCGTGCAAGGAAGAACATCAGGTGCCGTTGGGTGTGTTTCGCACCTGGGTGAAGTACGTGGAGAAGGGCGAGTACCCGAACACCAGCCGCCACTTTGGGGTGATGCGATGTAACCACTGCGATGCGGCCCCCTGCGTCACCATCTGCCCCACCAAGGCCCTCTACCGGCGTTCCGACGGAATTATCGACTTTGACAATCAGCGCTGCATTGGCTGCAAGAGCTGCATGCAGGCCTGCCCCTATGACGCGCTTTACATCGATCCCAACAACAACACCGCGGCCAAGTGCAATTTTTGCGCGCATCGAGTGGAGGCGAACCTTGAGCCGGCATGCGTGATCGTTTGTCCCACGCAGGCGATTCTTGCCGGCGATCTGGATGATCCTGCGAGTAAAGTCGCGCGCGCGGTGGCCACGCAGAAAGTTTGCGTGCGCAAGCCGGAGAAAGGTACGGAACCAAAACTTTTTTATGTTGGGATCGAGGACGACTTGCTCCACCCCACGCGCCTTTCGCGGCAGAGCGGATACGTCTTCGCTGAACAGCGTGACCATCGTCCGAGCGAAAAGAGTTTCGATCCAGCGCTCACGCGCGAAGTCTACGACGTGGCCCATCCCGCGCCCTGGGGATGGAAGATTGCGGCGTACTTGTGGACCAAGTCAATTGCCGCGGGCGTGATGATCGTGGCGGCGATGCTGATGGCTTTAGCCGGAAACTCTTCCATGCGCATCTTTAGCATCGTGAGTCCGATGATCGCGCTCGTTGCTTTAGGCATCACGATGGCGCTCCTGGTTTTGGACCTGAAGCGCCCTGACCGCTTTTACTATCTGCTGACCAAACCTAATTTTCGGTCGTGGCTGGTGATCGGCGCTTACATCCTGATGGGATTTGGAGCAATGTGTGTTGTGTGGTTGCTCTACGGCCTTTTCAAGGATTTCGTCCCCGGCGTTGTTCTTGTTCTGACGACGGTACTGGCGGCAGCCAGCGCTTGCTATTCCGCTTTTCTCTTTGCCCAGGCCAAAGGCCGCGACTTCTGGCAAGGCAAGTGGTCCTTCTGCTGGCACCTTCTGGTGCAGGCCCTGGTTGCAGGGGCAGCGACCTGGGTGATTTGCCAGGCCGTGACAAATTTCAGGATGCCATTCGGAGGGATACAACCGGCCCATGTTTTGGTCTTATCGTTATTCTTGAGCTTGATTACTTTGTTGATGGAAATCGCAATCCCTCGCGGGACTGAAGACGGCAAGCGCGCCAAGAAAGTGTTGCTCCAGGGCGAACTGAGCCGGCGTTTCTGGCTGTCCGCTGTCGCACTGGGCCTGATTCTTCCAATCACGCTTTTCTTGCTCGACCCGCCTCTTGCGCCGAGCATCGCAGCGGTTCTGGCTCTCTACGGCCTGCTGTGGTTTGAATACCTTTGGGTGAAGGCAGGCCAATCTGTTCCTCTGAGTTGATCAACCAACATGGACCCCAAACTTCCTCTGAATCCGGCAGCGCTCGAGCTTGAACCGCCGCAAGGCGGACTTTCCAGTTTTCCGCCTGTTGATCGCTGGCACGATTGGACGGAATACGACGCCGCGGCGTGGCCGCGCAAAGTCGAGCGGCATTATTCGCTGGTCCCCACCATCTGCTTCAACTGTGAAGCTGCGTGCGGCCTGCTGGCCTACGTTGACAAAGAGAAGATGCGCATCCAGAAGTTCGAGGGGAACCCCGCGCATCCCGGCAGCCGCGGGCGTAACTGCGCCAAGGGCCCGGCGACCATCAATCAGGTAAACGATCCGGAGCGCATCCTCTATCCGCTGCGGCGCGCGGGCAAGCGCGGTGAAGGCAAGTGGGAGCGCGTGACCTGGGACGAGGTGCTCGACGATCTGGGCAGCCGCATCCGCAAGGCCCTGATAGAAGGCCGCAAAAACGAGATCATGTATCACGTTGGCAGGCCTGGTCATGAACTCATCTACAATCAGCGCGTGCTGCACGCCTGGGGCATTGACGGCCACAACAGCCACACCAACGTATGCTCGGCCGGCGCGCGCACCGGCTATGCCTTCTGGCATGGCCTTGACCGGCCGTCACCGGACTACGCCAACGCGCGCTTTATCCTGCTGCTGAGTTCGCATCTGGAAGCCGGACATTATTTCAACCCTCACGCGCAGCGCATCATTGACGGAAAAGGCAAAGGCGCC
>DASVFK010000211.1:0-18135 GCA_036380095.1 Candidatus Angelobacter sp.
GGTCTCATTGGGCTGCAGGCCCGTGCGCGCGTTGTTGTTCTTCCATGTCAGGTAGCCGGCGGCGGTGGAAGGAGTAGGCGTTGGCGTGGGAGATCCCGGTTTCTGTGTGGTTCCGGTGTTGCTGTTCAGGCCCTGGCATCCAGCGATGAAGCAAGTGGCTGCGGCCGCAAGAGACAGAAATAGAGCCAGCTTGGCGCAATGAAGTGGCATGACCAGACCTCCGGGGCAGGGAAGAAGGTGCGCTTCTTAGGTCAGAGAATCTGGAGCGCGAGGAGGTTGCCAATGTGGGCAGACTGGGCGGATCAAAGACGGTGAAATTACCTTTCATCGCAGCGTGATCGCCGGGCAATTTGGAGAAATCAGGCTAAGGTCTTAAGCGATAGACTGGACAACCGCGATCGCAGAAAAATTCGCGACGTTAAGAAATGTATCTTATTCTGCTAAGATAAAGACTGGTTAGTGCACTACCCCATGAAGGAACAAGGACTTAACCGGCTTAACATTTCTTTATTTTTTGCTTGGCACGCAGCGTTTGCTGCGTATAATTCGAGCCAAGCTTTCAAGTCTACGTGGGGAAGTGTTGCGTGAGTGTGGCCGGAGTTGTGCGCGCCTGCCGAGCGCCAGCAGGTCACAGAAGTGGGTTCGCCGGACCGGATAGACTCTCACATTCTTCCGTCCGAAAGAACTGACACACATTATGTGCGGCATTCTCGGGTATTCCCATGTCTCAACGCGTCTCCCGCGCGGGGTATTGCACGGCGCCTTGCGCGCGCTGGTGCATCGCGGCCCGGACCATCAGGGGCATTTTTCTTCCGACGTAATCACGCTTGGGGCCACCCGGCTGCGCATCCTGGATCTTGATGCAGGCGACCAGCCGCTGATCAGCCCAGATGGCAACGTGGTGGTGGTATTTAATGGCGAGATCTTCAACCACCAGGAGATCCGTGCTGAACTTGAAGCCGGCGGCGCTACTTTCCAGACGCGCTGCGATACTGAAGTGGTCTTGCAGGCGTTTCTTCGCTGGGGCAACGACTGTTTTGCCCGCATGCGCGGCATGTTCGGCGTGGCGCTGTGGGTGGAGTCAGAGCGGCGGCTGGTGCTGGCGCGCGATCGCATGGGCATCAAGCCTTTGTATTACTGCCTGCAGGGTGGCGAGATTTATTTTGCCTCGGAGTTGAAGTGCATCTTCGCGCATCCAGAGGTTCCTCGTCGCATCTGCCTTGACGGTCTCAACTGCTATCTAAGCTTGAATTACGTGCCTGCGCCTTACACGCTGGTGGAAGGCATTCGCAAGCTCCTTCCCGGCCATCTGCTGGAGTGGCGCGACGGCCGTTGCCGCGTGCAATCGTACGTTAAGCCCGCGGACAACACGCCGCCGCCGCGAACTCTTGGAGACGCATGCGAAGAACTGGACGATCTGCTCACGAAGGCCGTGCGCGAGCAGCTAGTTTCTGACGTGCCTGTGGGAATCTGGCTAAGCGGCGGCCTGGATTCTTCCACCATCCTGCGTTACGCCGCGGAGATCGATCCCAGCCGCCTGCATACCTTCTCCATCACTTTCCGCGGGCGCACGTTTGATGAGAGCGGCCCCATCGCCGAAATCACTCGTCACTTCGGCACGGTGCACCGCGAGTTCAACCTGGATGAAGAGTGCGACCTGGCCGGCGCACTCGAACGCATGGCGTTTTATTCTGACGAGCCCAGCGCGGACGCCGGCGCTCTGCCGGCATGGTTCCTGGCGGAAATGACCACCCGCGACGTGACCGTGGTCCTCTCCGGCGAAGGCGCGGACGAACTTTTTGCCGGCTATCTGACCTATCAGGCCGATCGCTATGCGGAATGGGCGCGGCGCATTCCTGCCGCGTTGCGTCGCACGGCGCTGGCCGCAGCCAACCGGCTGCCCGTCTCCGATGACAAGATCAGCTTTGAGTACAAGCTCAAGCGCTTTTTGCAAGGGTCACTCCTTTCGCAGGAAGCGGCGCACATCTTCTGGAACGGGACCTTCACCGAGCAAGAGAAGCAGGAGTTCTTCCGCCATGCCGATGCCGGCCCGCTCGCGCGCGTGCTCTCTTCCATGCCGCCGGGCACGGGCTTGCAACGCTTTCTGGAATTCGACATTCGCTACTACCTGGCCGACGACATTCTCTACAAAGTCGACCGCATGAGCATGGCCCATGCCCTGGAGGCGCGGCCGCCGTTCCTCGATCCGCGCATCGTGGATTTTGCCGCGCGCCTGCCCGAACGCTTCAAGCTCAAAGGCGCAACGTCAAAGCTTGTTCTGCGTCATTTGATGAAAGACAAGCTGCCGCACAACGTGATGCGGCGGCCCAAGATCGGTTTTGACATTCCTGTCCATGACTGGTTTCGCGGTGTGCTGCGCCCCCTGCTGTTGGACACGGTTTCCCCGGAGGCCGTGTCCTCCAGCGGGCTGTTTGATTGGAACGGCGTCGAGCGCTTGATCAGCGATCATCTGGAGAGGAGAGCAAACCTGGGGTATCACTTATGGGGATTGATGGTGTTGTTGCAGTGGATGAGGTATTGGAAGATCGGGCCGCCGGAGCAAGACCTGAACTTGAGACACGAGTCCGCAGCCGCCCTCGATCCGGTGGCATTGTCATCGCCGCCGCCGGCCTCGTCTTTCTCCTCGGCATCCTGAGCCCGCCCCGGTTGATGGACGACGTGGACGCCGTCCAGGCGCAGATTGCCCGCAACATGCTCGACTCCGGCGACTGGGTCACGGCCCGGCTTGACGGCGTGGCCTACCTGGAAAAAGCTCCCCTGGTCTACTGGATGATGGCGGTTTCGTACCGCGTCTTTGGCGTGCATGACTGGGCCGCAAGACTCCCCCTTGCTCTTGGTGTAGTTCTTCTATGCTTTGTGGTTTATCGCTTCGGCCGTTGGGCCTTTGGCGAAGAAGCAGGGATGTATGCCGGCGTGGCCCTGGCCACAAGCGCCGGACTGTTTCTCTTTACCCGCATCTTGATCCCCGATGCCTTGCTCACGCTTGCCATCACCGGCGCTGTCTGGGCATGGCTGCGATTGCTGGAGCCGGACGAAGACCATCCGCGCCGCTGGGCCGTTGTTTTGGGAGTTTGTCTCGGTTGCGGTCTTCTATTAAAGGGCCTGATCGCGGTGGTGTTCCCCGTGCTTGCCGGCGTGGCCTACATGGCTGCGAGAGGGCGGCTGTTCTCATCATGGTCGTGGGGGCGCTTGCGCTTGGGCTGGGCGATGGCCGCGGCGCTGCTCATCGCCGCGCCCTGGCACGTGCTGGCCATCCTCCGCAATCCGCCATACTTTGCTTTTGCCATGCACAGCGGGCCGGGTGAATATCGCGGCTTCTTCTGGTTTTATTTCTTCAACGAGCATCTCCTGCGTTTCCTGAATCTGCGTTATCCGCGCGACTATGACACGGTGCCCCGGCTGTGGTTCTGGTTGTTGAACCTGGTGTGGCTGTTCCCGTGGTCGGCCTGGCTGCCGGGCGTGTGGAAACTGGAGTACAGAAAGGAATCGCGGGCAGCGCGCGTGAGACTGATGGCCGTCAGCTGGATCGCCGTGGTGATGGTGTTCTTCACCTTCTCCACCACGCAGGAGTACTACTCCATGCCTATCTATCCCGCACTGGCCCTACTGCTGGGCTCCGTGTTGAGCACGGGTGCTGCGCGATGGCTGCGCGCCGCGACCGCTACGCTGATTGCCATCTCTATTGGTTTGTTCGCATCGCTCGCCGGCTTGCTCTTGGCCGTGCGGCACATGCCAACGCCGGGCGACATTTCCCAGGCGCTTAGCTCGCATCCGGAGATGTACACGCTCTCCCTGGGGCACATGGGCGACTTGACTCTGCAGTCTTTTGCTTATCTCAAACTGCCCCTGGCGCTGGCCGCACTGGCCTTTGCCTGCATGACGCTGGCGCTGGTCGTGTGGCGCGGCAACGTCCGGCGCACCGTGCTGACAGTGGCCGTGAGCATGATTGTCTTCTTTCAGGCAGCACGCATGGCCCTGGTGCGATTTGATCCCTCCCTTGGGTCATTCGCGCTGGCGCAGAGCCTCAAGCAAAGCCCTCCCGGCCGGCTCATTGCTGATGGCGCCTACTACGGTTTTTCCTCAGTCTACTTTTACAGCGGACTCAGCGCGCTGCTCCTCAACGGCCGCGGCAACAACCTGGAATACGGCTCTTACGCTCCCAATGCGCCGCAGGTGTTCATCGGCGACGACCAGTTCGTCTCGCTCTGGAGCCGGCCAGACCGCTATTACCTTTTAGCGTCTGAAACGAACATAAGGCGACTACGAGAACTGGTCGGCCCGCAGAACGTGTACGAAGTTAAGGAAAGCGGCGGCAACTGTCTGCTCACCAATCACGCTTTGCCTTAGCAGCGATTCCCTCAAGGCTCCACCGAGACGAACTGCACTCCAGTGTGTTCTTCCGGCGGCACTTCGTCTTTTTTGGGAGAAGCCAGAAAATCCTTCCATCCCAGAAACTGTGATTGCCTCTCTTCAATCACCTGCCGCGACGAGCCTTCCGGTGAAGTGAGGAACGCGAGAAACTTCTGCTGCATCCTGACTTCGGGGTTGAACTCGTCCAGCCAGAGGAACTGCCCTTCTTCGTTGATCTCCAGGAACCACCAGCGGCCTTGATTGTCGATGGCGAAGTCCAGGCTGCCGAAAGTGGTCCCGGCGCGCCGTGCAAATTCAAGCACAGACTTCTCTACTTCCGGCGGCGTGTCGATCACTCGAACCTCCACCAGGCCCTGACCGCAATCCTGCCGCCAGTCGAGCGCTCCTTTGGGATTGTGCAGCGCGTAAGAATAGACCGTGGTGCCCAGCAGCACCATGCGCACGTCAAACTGCTTGACCACCATTTCCTGATAGATGGCCGGAGCGAAGGTGAGGACTTCATCGCTGGGCAACTGGTCCGCGAATATTTCAAACGTCTCGGTCACGGCGATCCCGCCGCTGCTTTTCTGCCAGACGTGAGGGAAGAACGCTTTGCAGATGGTGCGGCCGTTCTTCTGACGACGCTGTTCCAGGAAGGCCCGCACCGCTGCCGGATTGTTGGACATGAGCGTCTCCGGCACGTGCATGCCGCACTCTCTGGCCAGCAGAAGTTGCACGGACTTGTTGTTGATGAAACGGGAGGCCGAATACGGGTTGATGCATCGCACAGACAGAGTGCCAAGCAGATAGATGACCGCCCAGGAGGACCAGCGGTATTCGCCTTCAGCAAAACTCTTGTCCGGGTCCGCCACTTTGGGATTGTGGACCGCAGGATTGGGGCGGCGGATCCAGACCACGTCTCCGGGGTCCACCGAATGCGGCCCAAGCATCAGCCGGGAGTCGCCATCCAGAGTGATGGATGCCTGCCGCGGTTCATCCCATCCCAGCCCGGACCAGCACACTACGTTGTAGCCCGCCTCTTCCAGGGCCCATTTCAGGGGCGCGGTGTGGTTGTCATTGTCGTGCGCCAAAATCACGATCTTCATTGTCAGCCTCCCTCAGTTGCTGCCACCGTGAATAAAATGCAGATGGCGCGGGTGAGCGCCATCCGCCCGGCATTAGCACTCGCCGATGTCTTTGTCTTTTTGACCATTGCAATGGGTACAGACGGTGAGCGTCCTGAACCCGCCTTGCACCTTGTTGGCTTCTGCCTGCGTCAGTTCACGAGCGCCGACGCGGTTGAGTACTCCATCGTCATGGTTCATTGTTTCCTTCTTAGTGAGACGGCACGCGAGGGCTAGCAGGCTAGCTGCACTCGCCGTCGAGGAATCCGATTCCCCAAGGACTCGGAGTTGTACAAGGCATTGCAGTACTTAACCCAGCCGCTACCCGTTCGACCTCTTCCGTGGTCAGTTCACGAGCGCCGACGCGGCTGAGCACTCTGTTGTCTTGATTCATGGTTTTCTCCTTTTCTGCAATTTGGGGCCGTTGCCGGCCCCAAGCCTGAAGTGCTTATCCTCCGCATTCGCCGATCGTGGTGTCGCCGTTCAACAGGTTTCCGTTGCGATCAACGATGCAAGGAGTGAGCGTGTGCACGCGGAACGCACCCGTCACTGCAATGATTTCTTCTTCCGTAAGGTGGCGAGCGCCGGCGCGGCTGAGCACTCTGTTGTCTTGATGCATGGTGGTCCTCCTTTTCGAATATGAGTTGGCGAAGCGGCGCGAGCAGGCCGGAGCAGCGCTGTGACGCCTCTGCCCCGGGCCGGTTCAGCATTCGCCCAGACGAACGTCGCCGTCTTTTAAGCTGGCGCCATCGATGGTGCAAACGGTCTCTGTCCGCAGACCCCCGCTCACCTTGGCGATTTCTTCATTCGTCAGATTACGAGCTCCGACGCGGTTAAGTACTCTGTTGTCTTGCTTCATTGTTTTTCTCCTTGGGGGGATTTGGGACCAGCGTTCGACCCCAAACTTTGTTGGCCTTCAGACTTCAGCAGGTCTCGGGGCCGGCTTCATCACCGGCCACACCTCTCTCAGTAGCGATGGTGCAGATGGTCAGAGTTCTGATTCCGCCAGTGACTTTGTTACTCTCATCTTGAGTCAATTCACGAGCGCCGATGCGGTGGATAATCCGATTGTCCTGGTTCATGTAGTTTTCTCCTTCGATTCTTGGGTTCTGACTTCGTCTGCCTGAAGTTGAACCGCGGGCCCCCGCCGGCCCGTGATTCGCTCCGAGCTAGTGACTGTCCGTATCGGTGTCGCTGCAGCCGTCGCCATCGCCGGGGCCGGTGACGGTCCCCGTGGCCATGACGGCAGTGCAGACGAGCGTCTTGAAAGCGCCATTGCCGGCTCCGTTCACGTATTCAACTTCTTCCATGGAAATCACGCGAGCGCCCAAACGGCCCAGCACGCGATTGTTGCCCTGATCTGACATGAACATGCTCCTTTGTCTGGTTTCTTGGACCTTTCGGCCCAAACTCTTCCGGGAACTCTTCGCCGTTTAAACCCCAGTGCAGTCGTCTACCAGATCGTCAATGGCGTGGCCGATGTGCGTTTGCTGGAAGGTGCAGTTGGTTGCGTTGCCGGAAACCCGGTCAACTTCTTCCATGGTCAACTCGCGCGCACCGCTGCGCCCGAGCACTCGGGGGCTATGACTCATGATTCACTCCTTGCTCGAACTCTGGTCCATTGCCGGACCAAACCTGTCGCGCGAGAAAGCCACGCGAGTCCGGTTTAGCAATGATGGGTGTCGCTGTCGATGTTTCCAGTGAACGGGTCAATGGTTTGAGTACACAGCACCGCTGTGCGAAGCGCTCCCATCACATGGTCCAGCTCCTGCGGGTTTAGTTCGCGTGCGCCATGGCGCATCAGTACCCTGCTGTCGTGAGTGTTCTGCATTTGTCTGGCTCCTTGCTGTTGCTCTTACGGACACTGCGTGTCTTCATCCGATCCGCCCTTTGGCTGATGGGTGAAGGTGAGGCGGCAGGGAACGCTCCCATTGCCGTACACTGCTTCCACCTCTTTTCGCGATAGCTCGCGCGCGCCCTGGCGCATGAGCACTCTTGTTTCATCACTGGTCTGCATAGACGTTGCTCCTTGCCTTGCGGCGGTTAGCCATCGGTATGTACGTCTGCAGCGGGAAAGCGAGTCAGGATGGAAGTGATAATGCCTCCGCTGACTTGCTCGCGTTCCTGCTGCGTCAATTCCCGGGCGCACACCCGGCCAAGCACGCGGTTCTCATCAGGCTTTGACATAGCTATCTCCTTTCTCGGCCAGAGATTCTCGATGCCCTATTCCTGCAGAGGCGCGCCGCGTTCCGCGCACTTCCAAAGCTGATCCCGTACGTGTCAATTCGATCACCCGGTCGGCGATAGCCACGGTATCGGGACGGTGCGCCGCGAACACACGCGTGATGCTCAGCTTGGCCAGCATGGCGGCGATGCGCTGTTCGGTGGACACATCGAGATGGCTGGTGGCCTCATCCAGGATCAGGATGGAAGGCCGCTGGTACAGCGCGCGCGCCAGCAGAAGCCGTTGCTGCTGTCCGCCGGAGAGTGCGCTGCCCATGTCGCCGATCAGCGTGTCATACCCCATGGGCATGGCAGTGATTTCTTGGTGGATGCAGGCGAGGCTGGCGCATTCCAGCACGTGTTCCATATCCGGCTGGTCAGACGCGAAGGCGATATTTTCCGTGATGGTGCCCGCGAACAGCGTATCGTCTTGCAGCACAAACCCCACTCGGCCGAGCACCGCGGCGCGGCTGGCCAGTACCGAGTGCCCGTTGATCAACACGTCGCCTTCCTGCGGCTGCAGCAGTCCGGCCATCAGCTTCAGCAGCGTGGACTTGCCTGCGCCGGAAGGTCCGGTGATGGCCACGCATTCGCCGGTGGCAACGCTCAAATTCACGTCTTCCAGGAGCCAGGGCTCGGCGTCAGAATAACGGAAGCGGAGCGACCTGACCTGGATGGAGGAAGGCGATTGCTCTTGCGATGGAAGTTCATCGGCGAGCGCTTCTGGCTTGGCAAAGGCGATGTCCGCCAGGCGCTGCGCCTGCAATGACAGCATGCGGAACTCGAACAGCCGGTCCACCAGCACCACCACGCGCGCCTTGAACATCTCCTGGTAAGCGACAAAGGCAAACAGCATGCCGACAGAGAAAGCCCGCCGGAGCACCAGCATCACGCCCAGCCAGATCACCAGCACGGACTGCAAGCCGAAGATCATGGTGCTGGCTGCTTTGAAAAAGATGCTTAGTTTTTCCGCAGCCACCTGCGCGTTGGTGGTGTCGACCAGAAGGTTCATCCAGCGGCTCTTGCGGCTGTCTTCACGGCCGAAGACCTTGATGGTGCGGATGCCGCGCAGCGTTTCCAGAAAGTAACTCTGCTGGCGGGCTGAGCGAATGATCATCTCTTCCGTCCGCGAACGCAGCGGACCATACGCCAGATGGCGCAACAGCGCATAGGCCAGAAGGCCTGCCACCACCACCAGCGCCAGCCGCGGACTGTACATGGCCATGACGGCCAGCACCGCGACCGAGATGATGCCGTCCAGCAATGCCTCGATAAAGTTGTTGGTCAGCGTGCGCTGGATGGCTTCAGCGCTTTCAAAGCGTGACATCAGGTCGCCGAAGTAGCGCTTCTCAAAGAACGCCACCGGCAGCCTCACCAGATGGGAAAAGAGATTGGCGTACCATTGCAGCTTGAGCGAGGTGCCGAAATAGAGTGTTGTCCAGCTTCGCAATCCGCCCAGCAGGGACTGCAGAAGCACCAGCAGCATGAACCCGACTCCCAGGGTAAAGAGCAGGCCCTGATCGTAGGCGCTCACCACCTTGTCCACGGCAAGCTGGAGAAACAGCGGGCTGATCACGTAAAAAACTTCCAACGCCGCAGCCAGCGCGAAGATCTGGGCCAGGGCGCGCTTGAGTCCCACCACGCGTCCGGTAAGGTCACGCAGGCGCAAGGGCCGGGATTCGTCACGCGGCGCAAAACCGGCGGTGGGCGTGAGTTCCATGGCCACACCGGTAAAGTGGCGGCCCGCTTCAGCATAGCGAATGCGCCGCGTCCCGCGCGCCGGATCATGCAGGTAAAGGTATTTGCGAGTGGCCCGCTTGAGCACGACAAAGTGCGTCATGTCCCAGTGCAGGATGCAGGGCGTTTTCAGCCAGGGAAGGTCTTCCATCTCCAGGCGCAGCGGCCGGCAGGCAAAGCCGAGCCGGTCAGCAAAGCGGATGAGGTGGGCCAGCGTGACGCCGCGCAGCGAAATCGAGAACCGCCGGCGCAAATCGGCAAGGTCCATGTGCAGACCGTGGTATCCAGCAATCATCGCCAGGCACGCCAGACCGCACTCCGCTGCCTCGGTCTGAAAAACCATCGGCAGCTTGTTCCCGAATCTGAGTTGGCTCAGTCGCATTGCTCGTCAAAAAAGGTTGATTAGGTTCCCGGCTTTTCCAGGAGCCACGCGATCAGCGGCTTTTTCTCCAGTTGGATTTCGGCTTGAATTTGGGTCCCTGCCGGCAGTTGTTGCCCATGCGCCAGCGAGATGATCATTGCAAAATGAATGCTGTTGGATGAATCGGAAGGAATGCGGGAAACGCTGACGATTGTGCCCGGCAGAGGACCTATGCATGTTGTACATCGGATGAGCACATCCTGGCCCGGCCTTAACGTTTGCCCATTCGGTTGCGGGAGATCGAAACCCGCTTCCAGCGACGATGAATGTTCCTCTACGGCACTCGTCACCGTTCCTTCCATCCGCTGCGTCGGCGAGTAATGGCCCACGAAGAGATAGGCGATGGCCAGGGCTGCAATGGCCACGCCGAGCCAGCTAAGAAAAGCCAGGGACAGCGGACGAACCAGCAGTATGTCTCCCTGCGTACCCTGCTGCCGCGCAGCCAAGGCCTCCGCTCTAAACAGCGGCAGCGGCTTCGAGTTGGTGTTCGCCTGCTCCATGCGTCTGTCTGCGAACAACGGCCTAAATGCTACAGCCCGACGCACTGAATGTTGAGAGCTATCTTAGAAAAGTGAGAAGCGAGGTTTCATTTTGGAACTCAACGCGAGGTTTTTGCATCGCAAGCAGGGCATTGGTGCCGGTTTGCTCTTCTGCCGGATGGTTTATCGCCCGTGCGTCATCGGATTGTCCATCCGTGCCGCACGGTCTCCCAGCGTTTCCTTGTACCGTCCGCGGCCGCTGGCAAACCACCACACGGGCACAATAACCATCACGGTGCCCCAGACGAGGCCTGCAATCTCAGGAACGTCATATTTGTCATAGATCACGCCCACGGCGATGAAGAGCCCCGAACACAAGGCCAGAAACAAGAGTGGCCGATGGGGCCAGTGCAACAAACCAATCGCAATCCCGTAGAACAGGCCGCCGACCACGGGAAACAAGAAAACCATCCAAAAGCCCCACAAGATCGCGTTGTCTGGGTTGATTATGATCGAAGTGAAGGCCACGACGCTCACTCCGCCCGCCACGAGAAAGCACGTGTAGGCGCGGTCGAGTGTTTTCAGGCTGGGGGGCCGGGCCGGCATGGGGTAGCTCCTTTCGCCTGCCCTGTTTACGATATTCGCGGCGATTGACTCGCTCTGGATGGGGTGCTGGAGAGGGAAGATAGCACGTCGTGCCGCGAGTGTCGAGAGGTCCAGTTGAGAATTGTTGTTAGCACATGAAATGTCCGGTGGAAATAGCAAACGAAAAAGTCCGCTTCAGCAGGTGGATCGAGTAAAGGACGGTGGAAGAAAAGAAAGAGGGCGTCTCCAATGACGCCCTCTTGTGTTTTTGGAGGGGGAGGGATAGCTTGCGTCCTGATCACGCCGCGTGGGCGTGAGGCATGGGTTCAGTGTGGCTTGCGGCCAGGACGATGGACCGCACGTCTGAGTTGTAACAGCAATCGGAGGCGCCGGCGGCCAGAGCTTCAGTCCACATTCTTTCGTCGGCCAGCCGGTGGGTGCATACCACGGTGGTTGCGGGAAATTCGCGGCGAAGCTGCCTGACATCGCCCAGGCAGGCTAATTCAAGGTCCACGATGGCCACGTCAGCGCGGTGTTGAGGGATGGCGCCGCGCAACTCATGGATGTTGCCGGCGAGGTTCACCACGCGGAAGTGTTTGTATAGGGCCCTCACCAGCGATTCCGCCGACTTAGAGTTGCTTTGCGCAACAACGACACTAAGAGGTTTCATCGGACACGTCCTTTTGTGGCTGAGGGCAACAGCGCCAAGCTTGTGTTGCCGGACTTCTGTGCTGCAGGACACCCTGCAGGCGGAGGGAGACTACCGTTTCGCCGCAGCCTGGTCTAACGGCTCAGGCTGCAATTTTCCGTTCTGCTTCAGGAGGATTTCGACCTTGCCTTCAGCTTCCTCCAGTTCTTTCCGGCAGGAGGAGGAAAGCTGCATTCCTTCTTCAAACAGCTTCAGCGCCTGCTCGAGCGGCACATTGCCCTTCTCGAGTTCATCCACAATCTTTTCCAGACGCTCCAGAGACTCTTCGAATTTAGGCACCGGGCCAAAGCTCCATGTGCCATTGTACTGCTGGAAAGAGAGCCTGCTCTGGGTTTTTTTCGACTCGCAGGCCGTGCAGCCGACCTTAGCAACGTTCCGGGAAGAGCGCATCCCGCAATTTTTCCGGGTTCCATGAATCACGTTCACATGTGACGTTCCTCACCGCCACGTGTCTTGGACTGCGCGAATCTAATCTCATGGAGGCATTCCCATGACTACCCTGCGAACGCCCACAGGCTCGGCCATGCCCGTCCTCGTGCCGCTGGATGAGATGGCCCTGCACGGCGATCTCCAGTCGCCGGGGGACCCGATCGGGCTGGTGATCTTCGTCCATGGCAGCGGCAGCAGCCGCTTCAGTCCCAGGAACCGTTTTGTGGCCGGCGAACTCAACAAGCGCGGACTGGCCACGCTGCTGCTTGACCTTCTTACGGAAGAAGAACAAAAAATTGATGCGGAGACCATGCAACTGCGCTTCGATATCCCGCTGCTGGCGGAGCGCTCCACGCTAGTTGCCAACTGGGCGCATGGCCGGCCGGAGTTGCATAACCTGCCCATCGGCCTCTTTGGCGCCAGCACCGGCGCCGCGGCCGCCCTCATAACGGCTGCCGCGTTGCCCGCGGTGGTTGCTTCTGTGGTGTCCCGCGGCGGCCGTCCTGATCTGGCGCAGACCGCGCTTGCCCAGGTGCGAGCGTCGACTTTGCTCATCGTTGGCGGCGAAGACCACCAGGTGCTCGAACTGAACCGCGAGTCCCTGGCCCAACTGCGTTGCAACAAGAAGCTGCACGTTGTTCCCGGAGCTACGCATCTGTTCGAGGAGCGCGGCGCGTTGGAACTGGTGGCCAAAGTCGCGGGCGAGTGGTTCCAGGATCACCTGAGCGCCGCCGCGCACGCGTCGAAGACCAAGCTGGCGGGTTGAGGGGAGTTGGATGAGCTAGGTTTTAGATCGAGGCGGAATCGCCGCTGTTGCTCTGCCTGTCTCGGTGCCGCCGTTTCTCCGCGTTGATCTTGGTGTTCACGCTCTTTTCGGCGCGAAAACCGTGACCAGAATAAACGTCGCCGCTGCTGCCAGCACGATCACCGGTCCGGAGCTGGGCAGGCGCGGCATCCGGGACGCAATCATCAACCCAGCAACCACGGAGACGATGCTGGTCAGCACCGAGAATTGCAGGAAACTTTTCATGCCGGTCGCCAGTCGCTGTCCGGTGGCTGCGGGTATCATCAACAGCGCGCCCGCCAGCAACGCTCCCAGAAACTTCAAGCAGACGAGGATCGTGAAGCTGAACAGCAGCAGGAACTCCAGGTTCACCCGGCTGACGTTCACTCCTGTCGAACTTGCCAGGCCGGGCGAAAACAGCGCCAGCACCAGGCTGTCCTTGCGCAGCAGCAGCACGGTGGTGATTGCGATGGCCGCCGACGAAGCTGCGAGAAAGCCCATCAGCGTCAGCGGCTGCAATTGGCCAAAGAGCGCTTCTTCCAACGCTTCTTTCGGCGTTATCAATGCTCCAATGGCGAGTGACGCCGCGAACACAACTCCTATCACGCCTTCCGTCGCAAGCCCGGTCTTCTTTTCCAGGCCCCACACCAGAACAGTGCCGACCAGCAAGGTTGAGGCTGCACCCAGCACTGGATTCAGTTGAAATACCAGAGCGATGCCAATTCCCGGCAGGGCCAGATGAGACAACACGTCGCTGGCCAGGCTCATGCGTTTGAGCAGGGCAAAGCCGCCCACCAGGCCGGCGGCCACAGCCACCAGCACTGCGGCGCCAAATTCGTACGCCTGGCTGGCGTTCAGGCTCACGCTTTCCCCTCCAGATCATGCGAGTGGAACTCCAGCGGGTGGCTGTAAACCCGCTCCAGCACCTCCGGCACAAGCATCTCCTCTGCTGTCCCGAACCATGCTTTGCCGCCGCCCAGGCAGAGAACGTGGCTGGCGGTTCCGCGGACCAACGTGAGGTCGTGCGAAACCAGGATGATGGTCATGCCGCGCTCGCGCCGCGCTTTCTCCAGCAGTTCGAAGATGTGCTCTTCGACAAGCTCGTCCAGGCTCGCGGTGGGCTCATCCACCAGCAGGACCTCTGGCGATCCGGAGAGCGCAAACGCGATCAGCATCCTCTGAAACTGTCCGGAGGAAAGCGTCCCCACTCGTTGCTCCAGAAGGGGGCCGAGTCCCGCCCAGTCAACGGCTGCTCTCACGTCGCTTTCCGGCAGGCGCTGGATTTTGGCTTTGGCGTGGAGCAATTCGCCGGCGCGCAAGGGAAGCCGTGCGTCGGTCTCCACGCGCTGCGGCACGTAGCCAAGATTGGCGCCCGTGCGCCAGCGGATGTTTCCGCGGGAAGGAATCAGTCCCAGCAGAGATTGCAGCAGCAATGTCTTGCCGGCGCCGTTGGGGCCGATCACCGCCAGGCTCGCGCGCGGCGGCAGAGAGAAGTCTACATCGCGGACCACTGTTTTCCCCGCGATGCCGACCTCCAGGTGCTGCACCACGAGCACGGGTTCCACGGTTGTGTTGTGGGCTGGAGCGGCGGGCTGCTCAGCGTGTGGCATACCTGCGGACACAAGTCTTGCGCCTTTTGCCGTCGTCAAGAATCGCGGCCTCATCATTGTCGGCGAAGTCGGGCCGCCTGTCCGTGTCTGCTGTCACACCTCCGGTGTGCGGTCATCGCGCTGCAGAAGCGGAAACCATCCCATCCAGCACTTCCAGCGCGGAAGAGTAGCGCCCCATCGGCGCCGCCACTTGCGCTCCCTGCACCAACCCGCGGACCTGGTGCAGCATCTCCCGCGCGATCCTGATTCCCTCGCTGCGCGCGGCTTCAGCGCTCACCGCCTGGGCTTGCGACATGCGCTCCAGAATGGAATCCGGCACGGAGACGCGCAGCTCGTTTTTCATGAACTCGGCATTGCGCACGCTCATCAGCGGCCAGATTCCGGCCAGCACGGGAATGCGGCAGTGCTCGATCCGCCGCAGGAACTGCTCCAGCAGCGCGATGTCAAACACGGGTTGCGTCACGGCGAAGTCCGCGCCTGCCTCCACTTTGTATTCAAAGCGGCGGATCTCTTCGTCAATGTTCCCTATTCCCGGGTTTGCGCCCACGCCAATGGCGAACTGTGTCCCGCTGCCAATCGGGTTCCCGCCAATGTCCAGCCCAAAGTTCAGGCTGTGTACGATGTTGACCAGGCCGATCGCATCCACGTCGAACACCGCCGTTGCGTCTGGATAGTTGCCCATCTTGGGCGGATCGCCGGTGATGCAGATCAGGTTGTGCAGCCCCATGGCGTAGCATCCCAGCAATTCTGACTGCATGCTCAGCACGTTGCGGTCGCGGCATGTAAAGTGCAGCACCGTCTCAATCCCGGCCTGCCGCTGCACCAGCGTGCACAAAGCCAGGTTGCTCAGCCGCGCGGACGCGCGCGGGCTGTCAGGAATATTGATGGCGTCAATGCCGGCGTCCTTGAGCAGAGCGGCGCCTTCCACTTCCTTGCGGTAATCCACGCCCTTGGGCGGGACGATCTCCACCAGGGTGACAAACTCGCCCGCGGCCAGCTTGCGCCCCAGCTTAGAGCGCTGCGCCAGCGGCGGCGGCGTGATGCTGGATTCGCGCCGGCGCTCCGCCACCACCTGCGCTCCGTTCGGCCTGCCTTTGGCGTCCGTCATGCGCAGCGCGGACTTCATGGCTTTGATGTGCTCCGGCGTGGTCCCGCAGCAGCCGCCCACCAGCGACACGCCTGCGTTCACAAACTTGCGGGCATAGCTGGCCATATATTCCGGAGAGCATAAATAGATGTTGCGCCCTTCCACGTTGCGCGGGATGCCTGCGTTGGGCTGCGCGGAGAGCGGCTTGTCTGTGATGCGCCGAAGGCGCTCGATCGCTTCCAGCATCGCCACCGGTCCCACACTGCAGTTGCAGCCGATTACGTCCGCGCCCCAATCTTCCAGCTTGGCGGCCACGGTCTCCGGGCTGGCGCCGTCCAGGCAGTTGCCGTCCTCGTCGATCGTTACCTGTGCCACCACCTGCATTCCTGGCGCAGCCTCGCGCGCCGCCAGGATCGCTTGGTGCAGCTCTTCCAGGTAGCCGAACGTCTCCAACATCAGCAAATCGACGCCGCCTTCCACCAGAGCCGCAATCTGTTGGCGAAAAGCCTCACGCGCCTCTTGCCGCGAGGTCTTGCCCAGAGGCTCAATGCGGATCCCCAGGGGTCCAACCGAGCCTGCCACGAGTGACTCGCCGCCCTTTTTCTGGTTGAAGCTGTCGGCCGCTTCACGCGCCAGCCGGGCCCCTTGCAGGTTGATCTCACGCACTTTGTCCGCCAGTCCGTGCCGCTCCAGCCGGAACGCATTGCCGCCAAAAGTGTTGGTTTCAATCACCTCCGCGCCAGCGTTCAAGTATTCCTGGTGGATTTGACGGATCAGGTCCGGCTGTGTAACGTTCAGCTCGTCGTAACACTTATTAATGAAAACACCCTTGGCGTAGAGCAGGGTGCCCATGGCGCCATCGCACAGAACGGGGCTCTTCTTCAGGCGGCTTATCAGGTCGGCAGGCATATTCAGTATTCAGAATACAGGAGCGTCCTCGGACAAAACCAATAATTTCCCTGCACAAAAGCCGCGTTGGGCCGTTCTTAAGCCGGAGAGTCGCTCTGGTATAATTTTCATTTCACTTCACAAGGTTCAGGGTTACATTGCGCAATCAAATCAAGCTGTCATTTCTGGCCTGCAGCGTCGCGCTGGCAGGCTCTCTTTTGGGGTGCGGTACCAGCACGAGCGTCACGCAAAACAAGGTTACGGGCCTGAAGAAACGCGTCCTGGTGAGCAACGTGCAAGCCGGCACCGTGACCATGCTTGACGCGCAAAAGGACAAAATCGCTCCCAAAGCGTTCCCCCTGGGCAGTCCCGGCAAGATGGTTACCGGCGGCGGCTTCACCGTGATCGCTGAGACCTCCACCAACGCCATCACCATCTTCGATAACACCAAGGAAGAGATCGCGTTTACGCCCGCCACCTCCTCTATTCCGTTTGATATCGCTATCAGCCCGGACGGCAAGACCGCGTGGGCCGCCATGCGTAATCCCGGCTTTGTCATGGCCTTCGATACCGCCACCGGCAACCCCATCGCTACGATTTCCGCGCCCAACGCCGTGCGCCTGGTCATGAGCCCCGGCGGCGCCACCCTTCTGGTGTTTGCCGACAATCCGCAGTTGCTTCCTGCTCCCAACACCAACTCCTTCTACGTGATCAAGACCGCCAGCGTCAGCAACAGCACTCCGGCGACACCCGTGGCAGAATCGGCCGGCGACCAGCCTTTCACCGCGGTCTTCACCAGTAACGCCCAGGCCTTCATCCTCAACTGCGCCTCCGAATGCGGCGGTGTTCACGGTGGAACAACTCCCACTGCGCCCACCGTCGTCTTCACCGACTTCAGCGGCGCCGCGCCTGTTCTTGCTGCGCCGATACCCGTGGCTGGCGCCACCGCGGGCCTGTTCAGCGGCCAGAGCCTTTTCGTCGCCGGCACGCCGCCCACGTTGCCTGCGGGCCTCACTTGTCCCGCGACGCTCGGCTCCTGCGGCACACTGCAGACCATCAACACCGGCTCCTTCACCGCCGGCGCGCCCCTCGCCATCACTGACGGCCTGCACCAGCGCATGGCCCTCACCAGCAACAACCGCCTGTATATCGGCGCCGCGGCATGCACCGTCCAACCTGCCGGGACACTCCTGGTGCGCGGCTGCCTCAGCATCTTCGATACCTCCACCCAGGCCCTGACTTTCCCCACCGTGTCCTCCCTGCGCCAGGACTTCGACGTCACCGACCTGCAGCCAATCTCCGGCCGCAGCGTGATCTACGTAGTCCAGGGCGGGGACCTCGATTTCTTCGATGTCACCACCAACGCCGTCGCTACCACCATCACCCCTATCGACTTTGTGGGAAATGTCATCGGGGTGGTGCAGATCGATCCATAGGGTGCATCGTTCCGCACGGATCCGCACGGTTCCGCAATTCTGACCTCGGCAGGTAAACCGAAAGGACGACGCCTTTCCTCAATTTGGATTCTTTGGCTAATTTCGGCGCTGCTGGCAATTTTCCTAGCTCGTCCTCTCCAGCCGATTGCCGGATGAACCGATCTCGATCCGTCAGATCAGTGTCACTGTGGTGAGGTTTTCTCAATTTGGATTCTTTGGCAGTTTCGGCGATTCTGGCAATTTTCCTAGCTC
>DASVFK010000212.1:0-7943 GCA_036380095.1 Candidatus Angelobacter sp.
GATGGACCCGGTCAACCCCCGCCGCCGCGAACACTATTTCTCGGAAATGGCGGAGACCTTTGCCGTCAGGACCCGGCTCCGCGAACTGGTGACCTTTGCCCCCATGAACCTGGCCCAGGTGGTGTACATGGGCAAGTTCGATTGCATTTTCTGCATGAACGTGCTGATTTACTTTTCCGAGGAGCGGCAGGCGCAACTGGTGCAGCGTTTTTATGACTACCTGGAGCCGGGAGGATACCTCTTTCTGGGCCATGCCGAGACCATCCGCGGGGCTGAAGTGAAGTTTGAGACCCACGTCTACCGCGATTCCATGATTTACCAGAAGCCGGCTTCGCGGCGCCGGCCGCCGGCGGCTGTGGCAATGCAGGAGAGATCGTGAAAGACCATCACGCAGAATTGATCGAAGTCTTCCTCCAGGAGGCGTCTGACCGCCTGCAGCTCCTGCGGGAGTGCACCGGCATTCTGCTGGACGCCGGCCCATCCGCGCAGGAGCTGGAGGGGCTTTACATTGCCGCGCACACTCTTGCGGGGACCGCCGCGTCGTACGGCTTTCCGCTGTTTTCTGAAATCGCCGGCAGGCTGGCGCACGTGTTTCAGTATGCGATGAACGCCAGCATCGCCCCGGACGCCGCGGGCCCGCTCGTGGAGTTCATGACTGAGGCTGTGGCGCTGCTGGAGAGCGATCTCATCATGATCGGCACCAACCAGGTTGAAGCCCTGGAAGACGTGAGCGCGTTCAAGCAGCGTTATCCGTTTGCCTTCCCGGCCCCGGCTGCGGCGGTCCAGGACCAGGAAGTGGTCGAAGAGCCGCCTGCAGCCGAAGTCCTGGCGGAAGAAGTAGCTTTCAAGGCAGAAGAGATTGAGCCAGCAGAGAACGCAACGCCGGTCGGCGATAGCATGATTGTGCCGGACGTCGTACCGGAAAGTGCCGTCCAACCAGAAGAGATCGTTCCCGATCCAAACTTGACCCCGGTCGGCGAGAACGTCATCGCGCCGCAATCCCTCTTGTACGAGCGGGAAGAGTATCCTCTCCAGCCGGAACCGTACTCGCCTCGGCTTGAAGAAGTTCCTGTCGCGATCAAAAGTGAAGCCGGGCCTACGATGGAGCCGGCGTCCGCGGACGAACAGCAACCTGAAACTTCGCTGCTGCCGGCAGACGACGACGTGCCGGCGGAAATCCTGGAATTCTTCGTGCCCGAAGCGGAAGAACACCTCCAGGTGGTTACGCATTGCCTGCTTTCACTGGAAACAAATCCAGGGGAAGAGCAGGTCCACCGACTGCTGCGCTCCATGCACACCATCAAAGGCTCAGCGGCGCAGGTTGGGCTGCATCGTATCTCCAAGGTGGCGCACCGTGCGGAAGACCTGATCAGCAAATTGCGCGATGGCGAGCTCCAGCCCAGCGCGGAGATCATCGATATCTGTCTGGAATCCGTGGACCTGTTAAAGAAGTTCCTGCACCGCGAGTGGACCGATGACCCGGAGATGCGGGCCGCCGTGAGGTCGTTCTTTGTCCGCATTGACCGGCTGATGGCGGGAAGTCAGGCGCCCGCAACGCAACCTGCTCCGCCAGAAGAAGCGCGTCCATCGGCAGCAGCGGAAGAAGCGGCCGCTCCCGCGGTCCACGAGCTGTCGGCGGAAGAAGAAGCCTTGCTGGCGGAATATGCGCAGGCGCGGCAGTTGGCAGCCGAGGCCACGAGACACGAGCCGGCCGCCAGGACGGAAGACGAACCTTCACGCCGTGAGGCCGCTGTGGCGGTCCAGGCCAAGTCTGTGCGCGTTGAGCTGGAACGGCTGGACCGCATGATGAATGCGGTGGGTGAGTTGGTGATCAACCGCACACAAATGCTGGGCCGGCTCGCCGAGTTAGAGCGCCTGGCGGAGGTGCTGAACTTCTCCAAGGCCCGCATGACGGACAAGGTCGCCGAATTCCAGGAAAAATACGAGTTCGGGCGTCTCCACTCCATCAACTACATGACCGGGCTGGAAAGCTCGTTGCGGCACGGCAGCCCCTCCGGCCCCATCTATTCGCTCGATCAGTCAATGACCGAGTTCAGCGAACTGGAGATGGACCGTTACGACGACTTCAACATCCTTTCCCGGTCGCTCACGGAAATCTCCGCTGATATCAGCGAAGTGCTCAGCCAGTTGGATGGGTTCGTGCGCCGCGTGAACTCTGACATCGATTCATTCACCAAAGTCGCGCACCGCCTGCAGGACGAGATCGCGGGCGCGCGCATGGTACCCATCGGCAACCTGTACACGCGCCTTTCCCGCACCGTGCGCGACGCGGCCAAGGCCGCCGGCAAGCAAGTGGAGCTTGCCTTGGCGGGCGCGGAGACCGAACTGGACAACAATATTGTGCAGCGCATCTCCGATCCGCTCATCCACCTGGTGCGCAACGCGGTGGCCCACGGCATTGAGAGCGACGACGATCGCTACCAGGCGGGCAAGAACAGTTTGGGCAACATTGCCGTCAGGGCCGGCAACCGCGGTAATTACATTTATGTGGAAGTCGAGGATGATGGCGGTGGCATTGACTATGAAAAGGTCCGGGAGACGGCCGTTCAGAACGGCCTGGTGTATCCGGAAAAAGCGTCGGAGCTGAGCGAGGAAGACCTGCTGGAACTGCTGTTCCAGCCCGGCTTCTCCACGGCGCCGCGCAAGACTGAATTGGCAGGCCGTGGCGTGGGCTTGGACGTTGTCCGATCCAATCTCGCGCAACTGAACGGTGAAATTGAGGTGCACTCTGTCGCCGGCCAGGGGACCAAGTTCACACTCAAGGTCCCCTTGACGCTGATCATTTCCCAGGCGCTGTTTGTGCGCTGCGGCGAAACCATGTTTGCCATCCCGGTGACCCTGGTGGAAGAAATTCGCCGGATCAAGGAAGAAGAAATCTACGAACAGGAAGGCCGGCTCCAGACTAAAGTGCGCGATTCCATTCTGCATGTGGTGCGCGTGGACACCACGCTGGGCCTGGAAGCGGTGCAGCCCGTCAACGGCTACTATCGCATGGTGATCGCGCGGTCCTCGGGCGGGCCCGTGGGACTGATTGTTGAAGACGTGGTGCGCAAGGATGAAATCGTCGTCAAGGGCCTGGGCGAATATCTCCATCGCATCAAGATGTTCCCCGGCGCCACCATCGCACCCGATGGCAGCCTGGTGCTGATGATTGACGTGAACCGCCTGGTGGCGGGCGAGGCCCTGGAACATGGCCGGCCCATGGCGGCGAATGCTGCGCGCGTGTTCGCTCCCGGCGCTGAAGCCGTGGCCCAGAACGCGATTCCCGAAGCCGCCATTGCGAACGTGGAAGAAGAAAAAGTCATTGTGCTGGCGGACGACTCCATCAGCGTGCGTAAATTCGTGGGCCGCATGCTGGAGAAGGCCGGTTACCGCGTCCAGCTCGCTTGCGACGGCCTGGAAGCCATGGACATCATCTCCCGCATACCGTGTGATCTGGTCGTCACCGACCTGGAGATGCCGCATGCCAACGGTTATGAGCTGCTCTCGCATCTGCGGCAGGACCCGAATACACGCAAGATCCCGGTGATGATCGTGACTTCGCGCGCCGGGGCCAAGCACCGCGAGCGGGCCATGAAAGAGGGCGCGTCCGCTTTCCTTACCAAGCCCGTGCAGGAAGAACAGTTCCTGGCCGCTGTGGGCCGGCTGATCGGCGCGCCGGCGGGCATGGCCGCCGAAAGGAACGCACTGGTTGAGTAAATAGACCAAGCCATGAATGGGGTCGGCAAAATCCGCGTGCTGGTGGTGGACGATTCCACGTTCATGCGCAAGGTGCTGCACGGCATCATTACCTCTGATCCGCAGCTTGACGTGTGTGGTGAAGCCAAAGACGGCCGCGAGGCCGTGGAGCAATGCGAGCTGCTGAAGCCGGACGTGGTCAGCATGGACATCAACATGCCGCGGATGGATGGCCTGGAGGCGACGGAGCTCATCATGACCAAGAACCCGCGCCCCATCCTGATCGTGAGTTCGGAGTCGCGAGACGGCGCGGAGATCACGTTGAAGTCCCTGCAGCTCGGGGCCATTGATTTTGTGGCCAAGCCCTCCGGCGGAATCGACCTGGACATGAGCTCTGTGCGCGACGAGCTTTGCCGCAAGCTGAAAATGGCGGCCAAGGTGCGCGTGGTGCGTACCGCCACCCGGGCCCGCGCGCCCCAGGAGAACGGCGGGGCGCTGCAAGCCGACCGCACTCCTTTGCTCCTCCCGCAGCTGAAGGGTGCGGGAAAATTTCCTCTGGTTGTGCTGGCCTCCTCCACAGGAGGGCCTGCCGCCCTGATGAAGCTGGTGCCTCAGTTCCCGCACGATTTTCCCGGCGCCGTGCTCCTGGTGCAGCACATGCCCGGGAATTACACCAGCCAGTTCAGCAAACAGCTTGCCGAAGTCGCCTATATCCGTGTGAAAGAAGCGGAAGCGGGAGAAATCATTGTCCCGGGCCAGCTTTACGTCTGTCCCGGCGCGTGCCATATGCGCGTTTCAAGTACGGGCCGGGTTGTGCTGGACGATGGGCCAAGGATCAACGGCTATCGCCCCTGTGCCGACCTGACCTTTGAAAGCGCGGCGGACTATGCCGGGGCCAATGCGATTGGCGTGGTGCTTACAGGCATGGGCAACGATGGCACCAAGGGCGCGCAAGCCGTGCAGTCCGCGGGCGGCCATGTGATCGCCCAAGATGAAGGAACCGCAGTGATCTTCGGCATGCCGCAAGAGGCCATCAAGAGCGGCGCGGTAGACGCAGTGCTGCCGCTGGAAAACATCTATGCGTCCATCGAACGGCGGGTGCTCAGGATTTTCAGTGAGGCCGGAGTGGGAGCGCCGTGAAGCACAAGATGCCAAGTTGCCGGTGTTGCCGTGAAACGGAGGCTCTCAAGTGAGCTCCTCCATTGCTGCTCCCGCCAAGATCCTGCTCATCGACGCCAACGTCTTCTTCGCCCGCCGTGTCAGCGAAGCGCTCAAGCATGAAGGCTTTGAAGTGGTGCACAGCACGCATTCAGGCTTTGCGCTCACCATGCTGGAATACGACACGCCTGAGGCCATTCTCTGTTCCACCAACCTGCGCGAGATCAACGCGCACCAGTTGCCGCCGATCATTAATGCCGATCCCAAGACCGCGCATATTCCGATCATCGCGCTGGGCGAAGGCGGCGAGCAGGCGCTCATGGAGGCCTTCCGTTCAGGGTGCGCCGATTACGTGGACAAGCGTCTGGGGCCGGACCTGATTGCGGCGCAGGTCAAGACTTTTCTGCGCAGCCACAATGAAGGGTTCCAGCCGGTGCAGATGCTGGGCCCGTCTGATACGGCGCTCAGCGGAAGCCTCTCCCACATGGACCTGCCCGGCGTGGTGCAGATGCTTTCTCACACCCGGCAAAGCGGTTCCCTCTACGTGAATGCGGACCTGATCGACGGGATCATCTTTTTTGAGAACGGCAACATCACGCATGCAGAGAGCGGAGACACAGTGGGAGACGATGCCGTAGTGCAGATGGTGAAGCACTGCAACGGCATGGAAAGCGGATCGTACAAGTTTTTGCCGGGAGAGTGCGCGGCCACCCGGACCGTGCTGCGCTCGGCCACGGAATTGATGCTGCAGGCCCTGCGCGAGGTCGATGAGTCCGCGCAGGAAGAAGCCGAGGGAGGATTGTGATGGCTGCAAACCCAACCGTCTATTTCATTGATGACAGCGCTACCATGCGCGAGGTGATCAAGATCGCCTTCCGCCGGGAAAACATGAACGTGGTGGCCACGCATGACGCGGCGCAAGCGCTCAACGATATCGAAAAGACGCGTCCCGACATCGTCATCACCGACGTGATCATGCCGGACAAAGACGGCTACGAAGTCTGCCAGTTCATCAAGACGCATCCGGAGCTGGAGCATACGCCGGTGATCCTGATGTCCGGGGTGGTGAACCGCATGGTGGCGGAGCGCGCTTTTTCCGTGAAGGCGGATGAACTCCTGCGCAAACCCTTTCAGCCCCAGGACTTGATTTCGCGAGTGCGCCATCTGTTGAACCCTTCGGCCAAAGAGGCGCCCAGCCCGGCTGCAGCAGCCAGCGCTGCCGCGGCGCTCAGCGCAATTTTCAGTCCTGCGCCCCCGGTTCCGGCGGCGGCAGTGGCCGGCGAGTCTTTAGCGTCTGGCGCCACGGCCGAGCTATTTCCGGTGCCGTTGATGCCCGTTCCTGTCACGGCGCCCAGGCCAAGCAACGGCGACCTGACCAAAATGAAAGTGGAAGTCCTCCGCCTGGAAGGACTCGTGAAGAAGCTGCAAGCAGAATTGCTGGCAGAGCGCGACTATGCGCGGGCGCTGGAAGAGCACATCAAGACTTTGCAGCAAGTCTAGCCGCAACTTTTCTTTCGCAAGCGTTTTGGAGTAGCCCTGCCCTGAGAGCGGGAGTTCCTTGCGAGTAAGCATTTTGCCCGCTTGCCACGCCGTCTGTATCTGCTAGACTCCCGCCATCGCGCAAAATGCCGGAGGAAATGGATGCCCCTGAACTGGATTGACTGGCTGGTGATCGCGGGTTACCTGCTGATCAACCTGCTGATCGGCATGTACTATCGCCGCCGCGCCGGAGGCAACACCGAGGAGTTCTTCATCTCCGGGCGTGAGGTTTCGTGGTGGCTTGCCGGCACCTCCATGGTCGCCACCACCTTCGCTGCGGACACGCCTCTTTTCGTGAGCGGAGTCATCGCCACGCAGGGCATTGCCGGCAACTGGATCTGGTGGAGCTCGTGCCTCAGCGGCATGCTCACGGTGTTCTTCTTTGCACGCTACTGGCGACGCGCGGAGGTGCTGACGGATGTGGAGTTGACCGAAATTCGCTATGGCGGAAGACCAGCAGCTTTTCTTCGCGGCTTCAAGGCGGTTTATTTAGGTCTGCTCATGAACTGCCTGATCCTGGGGTGGGTCACCAACGCCATGGTCAGCATCATCGCCGTTCTCCTGGGACCAATGATGCCCCAAGGCAAGACGCTGCAACTTGCGCTGGGTGGCCATACGCTCGTGAGCTACACGCTGGGCACGCCCGAGCACACAGCGTTGCTGATCTGCATTTTCATTCTGGTCCCATTCACCGGGATTTACACCTCCATCGGCGGCCTGTGGGGCGTGCTGGTGACGGACTTGTTCCAGTTCATTCTGAAGATGGGCATGGTGATCGTGCTGGCCTGGGTGGCGGTGGCAAAGATCGGCGGGATGCACGCCCTGAAGCTCCGCTTGCAGGTGGTGGGTGAAGCTGTCCGGCAATCCGGAGAGACAACATCGAATCCGCTGGCTTTTTTCCCGGACTTTCATCTTGGCTGGACTTCAGCCGCCATCTGGACGCTGCCGGTGCTTACTTTTCTGACCTACCTGGGCGTGCAATGGTGGTCGGCGTGGTATCCGGGAGCGGAGCCGGGCGGCGGCGGTTACGTGGCGCAACGCATGTTCTGCGCGCGCGACGAGAAAAACTCACTGGGCGCGACCCTGTGGTTCAACGTTGCGCATTACGCGCTCCGTCCCTGGCCGTGGATTCTGACCGGCCTGGTGGCGCTGGCGGTCTACTCTCCCCACGGAGGACTGCATCCAGATGCAGCTTTCGGACAAAACCCGCAGCAGGGTTACGTGATGGTGCTGCGCGACTATCTGCCACCGGCGCTGCGTGGCCTGATGATTGCGGCTTTCCTGGCGGCTTTCATGTCCACGCTGGGGACGCAGTTGAACTGGGGAGTGTCTTACCTGGTGAACGATCTCTACCGTCGTTTTGCAGTGAAGGGAAGAAGCGAACGGCACTATGTGACCGCGGGCCGAGTATTCACCATTGTCCTGGTGCTGATCAGCGGCTATGTGGCCAGCCAGCTCACGTCGGTTGGGCAAGGCTGGATGATCGTGCTGAATCTGGGTATCGGCACCGGCGCAGTTTACATCCTCCGCTGGTATTGGTGGAGGAT
>DASVFK010000213.1:0-6904 GCA_036380095.1 Candidatus Angelobacter sp.
GGCATCGCTGAGCTTTGCCGCGGCCGGGACCTTTGATGGCTGGGTCACCGACGCGAAGTGCGCCCCCAAAGTGAACGGCGATTGCGCCAAGAAGTGCGCGGAAAAAGGCGAGCCCATGGTACTGGTAACCGCCGACAAGAAAGTCATCGCGGTCAGCAACCCGGAGACCCTGAAAGACCACGCCGGACATCATGTTTCCGTGACTGGCGAAATGAAAGACGGCAAACTGAACGTCAGCAAGGTGGAAATGGCGAAAGACCAGGATCCACCGAAATAACTCCCGGTCAACATCCAAAAAATTCTTGCGGCTTGCCGATCGCCCCGCGTGGGAACCGGCAAGCTTTTTTATTGCGTAGCTCGGCGGGTTGGCGATGGAGTGCGCTGACAATCATGATCTCTCCTGTTAGTATCCTGCGCATGCGAAATCGAACAGCGGCAGTTCTCTCATGCCTGGTGTTTTCTCTTCTTGCTTACAGCCAGGCCGCGCCTGACTTTACGGTGAAAAAGGTGGGCGATGGCGTGTATGCCGCCATCAGCCCTGATCGAAGCAAGTCCGGGAGCAACGCGGGCTTCATCGTGGGTGGCAACGGCGTGCTGGGTGTGGACAGCTTTGTGAGCGCGGGTCCGGCGCGCGATCTGCTGGCGGAGGTCCGCAAGGTGACCAATCTGCCTGTCCGCTTTCTGGTGAACACGCACTACCATCTTGACCACACCGGCGGCAACGCGGCTTTTGCCGAGGCCGGCGCAACGATTGTGGCCCAGCGCAACCTGCGAGGATGGGAACGCACGGAGAACCTGAAATTCTTTGGCGCCAACCCCAAGCCGGAAGACAAGACGCGAGTAGAGTCCCTGGTGCTGCCCGATATGGTCTACAGCGACACCATGGACATCTATCTTGGCCCGCGGCTGGTGCAGGTGCGCTACATGCTCGGACACACCGGTGGCGATTCCGTGGTGATTGTGCCGGACGCGAATGTGGTCTTTGGCGGCGACCTGATCTGGCAGAAGCACCTGCCGAACCTGATCGACGCAACCACCGATGCCTGGATCAAAACTCTGGACCAGTTGCTGGCCGAACATCCAACGGCGACCTTCATCTCCGGGCACGGTGACGTGGCCACACCGCAAGATGTCCGCGACTTCCGCGATTATCTGGCGACTTTGCGTGAGCTGGTTGGCAAAGCGCAGGCGGCAGGGAAGCAGGGCCAGGAGCTGACCGACGCCGTGCTTCCCCAGCTCAAAGAGAGGTACGGTGGCTGGGGATTCTTTGATGGCTTTGCTCCGCGCAACATCGCGCAGACCGCGGCGGAGTTGAAAGGCGAGAAGAAGGTGCCGGTGGCGGCAGGAGCAATTGGCAAATAGCTAGGATCTCAAGATGACCACACCAGAAATTAAGTGGGGGCCATGTTGCTTTTGCGGAGAACCGATCGAAGACAGCGATACCGATCCATGCCGCGTAACGGTCACAACATCTCAGGACAAGTTGCAAGTCTGGTTTTGCCATGCACGTTGTTTCAAATCGCTGCTGAAAGCTGACCTAGGTTTAGAGCCGGCACACTTTTAAACTGATGGAAACCGATATAGTCGTACCACAAAAAATAAAGCTGCAAACTCGCTGGGCTGTTCTGGCCGCGATCGTGCTTCTTGCCTGCGCCGCCACGGCAGCGCTCAAGCCGATTCCGCAGCCGGCCTGGTACCACAACTTCGCCGATGCGCGCACTCTGCTCGGAGTTCCGAACGCGGAGAACGTCCTCTCCAATCTGCCGTTCGTAGTCGTGGGTCTGATGGGGCTGTACTTCACAGGGCGGAGCGGCACACAAGCGCCGCGGCAACGATGGGCATTGCTGGTCCTGTTTACCGGACTGTTGCTGACCGGCTTTGGCTCCGGGTATTACCATCTTGCACCCGATAACCAGCGCTTATTCTGGGACCGGCTCCCCATGACGATTGCCATGGCTGGAATTATTTCATTCCTGTTTGTGAATCGCGTTGTGCAAGGCGGCTTGTGGATTTTGCCTGTGCTGCTCGTCGCGGGCGGTGGCAGCGTATTGCAATGGTCGTGGAGTGAACAACAGGGTAAAGGTGATCTGCGCTGGTACCTTCTTTACCAGGCGATGGCTTTTGTCGTTGGCATGGCACTGTTGCTGTTGTTCCCGCGCCGTGGCATAGCCACGCGTGCTGTGGTAATCGCGCTGCTCTCCAACATCGCGGCCAAGGTGTTTGAGCTGCTGGATAAGCCCATCTATGCGATGGGAGGCCTGGTCAGCGGACACACGTTGAAACATCTGGCCGCGTCGCTGGGGTTCATCCCTTTTGTGCTGTGGATGGCGTCGCAGGATAACAGCGCGGGCGAAAGCTAAGGCCGCGTGATCGGGAACAGGTGGTAGAAATTCTCCGCCGTCTGCTTCCCAATCTTTTCTTTTGTCACGCCGCGCAGTTGCGCAATTGCTTCCGCCGTATTCACCACAAACGCCGGCTCGTTGCGCTTTCCGCGATGCGGCATCGGAGCAAGATAAGGCGAATCAGTCTCGATCAGCATGCGGTCAAGCGGCACTTGCTTTGCCGCGTCGCGGATGTTTTCCGCTTTGGGGAAGCTGACGTTGCCGGCGAAAGAGACGTAGAAGCCGATCTCGAGCGCGGCCTGCGCGTGCTTCCACTCGCCGGTGAAGCAATGCAGAATTCCCGGCAGGCGCGAGGGCGCCCAGTGTTCGCGCAGCATTTGGAGCGTGTCGTCCCAGGCATTCTCGCTGTCGTTGGAAGGCCGGCAGTGAATGATGATGGGCAGCGCGGCGGCGCGGGCCAGCTCCATCTGCCGGCGGAAGACCTCTTTCTGCACGTCGCGCGGCGAGTGGTCGTAGAAATAGTCCAGGCCGATCTCACCCCAGGCTATGATCTTTTCGTGCTGGGTGAGGCGGGCCATTTCGTTGTAGTCGGCTTCGGTGGCTACGCTGGCTTCATGCGGATGCAGGCCTGTGCTGGCAAAGATCCAGTCATGCTGCTCCGCGACTCTAAGGGCGCAGTCGTAGGTGCCCGGTCCGGTTCCGCTGCCGATGGCGAGAATTCGCTCGAGGCCGGCGGCGCGGGCGCGCGCCAGCATGTCGGCGCGGTCAGAATCGAATTTGTGGCCTTCAAGGTGGGCGTGGGAATCAATGTACACGTTGGCTCCGTGATCAACGATGCCAAGCGGCATAAGTGGCGGTCAAGTCCCAGAGGAGATGAGCAACTATCACCGGCAGCACGCGTCGTGAAAACGCAAAGTAGATCGCGAAAACTGACAAGCCTGCGCCGACGATTAGCGCCCCTGCAACACCGTAATAAAGGTGATAACTGGTTTGCAGGGCCAGGCTGGCCAGCGCCGCCGACCATGGCGGCCAGGAAAGATCCATCAGTTCTGTCATCAGGTATCCGCGGACAATGGTTTCCTCAAACAGCGGAGCCGCGCAGACATAGATAAGAAAGATGGTGATGGAAGGACTTCCGAATATCGCTTTGGGGTCACGAATGTGAGAGTGTCCACCGCCGGTCCAAAAAGAGTAAATAGAATTGACCGCCATCGAAACGGAAATCCAGACAATCCACGATGCGACGAAGAGGCCAAACCCTCGGAGTAAATCGCGCCATTGGAAACCGAACCCGATGCTTTGCAGCGTGCGTTGCTGGCGTTTCAGGAGGCATATCAAAAGGACAAGTGCGGCGATTTGATGAGTCAAACCGGTAAGAAACCGGAAGTTTATCGCTCCTTGCAAGACTGAATCTGGTGTGAGGAGTTGGTAAACGGCATTCATCACGAGCGGAGCAATTCCCACCAGCAGCACTAGTCCAAGGTCTGCCCAGCGCCGTTGAGAAGATACCGGCGGCCCAATGAAAACCTGAGGTTGGGATGTAAGCGCTTCTTGCGTTCCGGAGCTAGCCATGGGCGTGGCTATAACTATCATTACAGGCCGGCAATTGCAATATGTTCAAACGTGCCTCTATCTGGTGCATGCAAGGGCCAGCGGCAAACGCGGTCATTTCAGCTTCGCCCCCACCGGCACATCTTCCAGGAAGCTTGCCAGCACCGGTTTGCCGTCTTCGCCGACCGAGGCCGCCACGATCATTCCGTTCGATTCCAGTCCACGCAGTTTGCGTGGCGCAAGATTGGCCACGATGACGACTTTTCGACCGATCAGGTCTTCCGGCTTGTAGGCGACCGCGATTCCCGCAACCACCTGGCGCACTTCGGTGCCGATATCAACTTCCAGGCGCAACAGCTTGTCCGCGCCTTTGACTTTCTCAGCGGCTTTCACCTGGCCCACGCGCATCTCCACTTTCAGGAAATCGTCGATGGAGATTTTGCCGTCAGGAACCACGGGCGCGGCTTTGGCGGCCGGCGCCGGTCCGGTTGGTCCCTGTGCGGCTTGCACAGCCGGTTGTTCAGCGGGCGCAGGCGCCGCAGCTGCGGCCGACGCTTGAGCTCCACCTGCTTTGGCTCGCTCCTGTTCCATCTGTTGCATCCTTTCGATAGCGGATTTGTCTGCCCGAGGAAACACCGGCTCAACCTTGCCCAGTTTGCTGCTGAGTGGAAGCTGTCCCCACTTGAGGTCGGCCAGGTTAAACTGCGCAATCTCACCCAGCCCAAGCTGCTGCCAGATGCGCGCCGTCGATTCCGGCAGCACAGGGTGCGCCAGCACGGTAACGATGCGCAACACTTCGGCCGCGGTGTAAAGGATGGTAGCCAGGCGCGACTTGTTTTCCTGGCCTTCCTTCTCGGCAACGATCCATGGCTCCTGTTCCACCAGGTACTTGTTCACCGAACCTACCAGGCCCCACAGCGACTCCAGCGCGCGCGAGAACTGGTAATCGTCAAAGAGCTGGCCGAACTCGGCGATGGCGGCTTCTGCTTGCCCCTGGATCGCGTTGTCGGCCTCCTTGCGCGCCACCAGCGGCGAAGGATAAGGCACCTCGCCATTGAAGTAGCGGCTGATCATGGTCAGAGTGCGGCTGGAGAGATTGCCCAGGTCATTGGCCAGATCGGAGTTGTAGCGCTGCACCAACGCGTCAAAGCTGAACGAGCCATCCTGGCCGAAGACAACTTCACGCAGCAGGAAATAACGCAACGCGTCGTTGCCCAGAACATCAATCACGGTTTCCGCGCGCACGATGTTGCCGCGCGACTTGGACATCTTGTTTTCTTCAAACAGCAGCCAGCCGTGAGCGATGACCGACTTGGGCAGCGGCAGCTCCGCCGCCATGAGGAATGCCGGCCAGTAGACGGCATGGAAGCGGATGATCTCCTTGCCGATCATGTGCACGTCCGCCGGCCAGTAATGGGCGAACTTCTGCTGTTCGTCGGGCTCTTTGGCGCCGAAGCCAATGGCCGTAATGTAGTTACTCAGCGCGTCCAGCCAGACGTACATCACGTGCTTGGGGTCGCCGGGCACGGGCACGCCCCATTTGAAAGTACTGCGGCTGATGGAGAGATCGCGCAATCCGGCCTTTACGAATGCGATGACTTCATTGCGCCGCGTCTCCGGGCGGATGAAATCCGGGTGCTGCTGGTAATGCTTGAGCACCTTCTCGGCGAAGGCCGAGAGCTTGAAGTAGTAGTTCTCTTCGCTCACGGTCTCAGTGGGCCGGCCGCATTCCGGACAAGGATCGCCGGGCTTTACTCCATCCACGTAAAGCTCGTCAAACACGCAGTATTGGCCGGTGTAGGTGCCTTTGTAGATGAATCCTTTTTCCTCGAGGCGCTTCCACAACGCCTGCGCGCCCTGCTTGTGCCGCGGCTCGGTAGTGCGGATGAAGTCGTTATAGGCGATGCCCATCTTGTCAAACAGCGCACGGAACCGCATGGAGACTTCATCGGCGAACTTCTGCGGCGTGGTGCCGGCGGCGGTGGCGGAGCGCTCAATCTTCTGGCCGTGCTCATCGGTGCCGGTCAGGAAATACGCGTCCAGGCCGAGCATGCGCTTGCGCCGCACCACGGAGTCGCACACGAGCGTGGTGTAGGCGTGCCCGATGTGCGGGCGGGCATTCACGTAATAGATGGGTGTGGTGATGTAGAACTTTTGGCCCTTATCCATTCTTTTTTTCCAGGTAACTCTTAATCGCTTCCTGCATGACCGTCTTCAGAGGGACATGCTGCTCTTCGGCGATGCGGCGGCAGTCTTCGTATTCGGGCGCGTAGTTGCTGATCGTGCCGTTCAGTCCCGCCAGTTTCATTCGCACCTCGCCCCATCGCGTCTGGATGCTGACATGGCGGCGCGCGAGCGTGGCCCGGGCTTCGCGGCGCATGCGCACGCCCAGCGTGGTGGTCTCCGCGAAGAAGAGCTGCGTGAGCCGCGCGCTGTCTTCAGGCCGGCAAAGAACGGTGAGCAACATGCCGGGACGGTTCTTCTTCATCTGCACCGCGGTACCGAAAACATCGAGCGCGCCTTGCGCCAGCGCGCGTTCCATGACATAGCCGAAGACCTCCGGCGTCATGTCGTCGAGGTTGGCTTCCAGGATGGCGATTTCCTCCGCCGGCGCGGGCGACGTGGCTTCCTCCTGCGTTTCGCCCACGGTCAGCCGCACCACGTTGGGATGGCCTTTGAAATTGCGTGAGCCTGCACCGTAGCCGGACTTCAGGGGAGTGATGCGGGGAAAGTTGGCGAAGCGCGAAGCCAGTACGCTGACAATGGCGGCGCCGGTGGGCGTGACCAGCTCTTTCTGTATTTCGCCCGAGTACACAGGAGCGTTCTTCAGCAGCTCCAGGGTGGCTGGTGCAGGGATGGGGAACGTTCCGTGCGCGCAGACCACAGCTCCACCGCCCACGTTCAAGGGCGAGCAGACCCACTCATCCACGCCCAGCGATTCGGAACCCACGGCGGCGCAAACGATGTCCACGATGGCGTCAATGGCGCCGACTTCGTGAAAATGGATCTTC
>DASVFK010000214.1:0-12533 GCA_036380095.1 Candidatus Angelobacter sp.
CCCAAAAAATCCTGGTGCACAGGGGAGGATTCGAACCTCCGTAGCTCCGGAGAGCGGCAGATTTACAGTCTGCTGCCATTAACCACTCGGCCACCTGTGCAATTTCAACCGAGCCTGCTCGCCGATTCGCTCTGCGGGCCCTCGTGGCTGGTCAACACGGGAGAGGATTTGCGCAAACATACGTCCGCATCAAACGCCAACGTGACGGAACGGAAGGTCTCAAAGGAATGTTTCCGGTAAGAAAACTCTTCTGTGCGCAGTGCCTGTTTCAGTCCGAAACGCGCCAGCCTTTCGCGTTCCGGGAAATCCCGTTTACTTCTGGAGCTGGCGAAGGGACTTGAACCCCTGACCCTCTGATTACAAATCAGATGCTCTACCAGCTGAGCTACGCCAGCAGGATACTTCCCCTTAAATGGGGCAAAGTAAATAAGTTAGCACATCGGCAATTCACGTGCAACATGCCAACCACCACCCGCCTGCCCAGTACCTTGAAGGACACTGGTCTCTTTAATGTTATCAGTTTTTCTTGTCTGTCGCAGAGGCCTGAAAAAGCGAAACCCGCAGTTTCATCTATACTGGTTTCTCGCCATGGAAAAACATCGCAAGCTGCTGATTATAGCCATTTTAGCTGGTTCCGCCGTGGCCGTCGCCCTGTTCCTCTGGCAGCGCACCGCGCGCATCCCCCAGGCCGCCCGGCTGCTCCCTGAAGGAGACATCGTCCTCTACGCCAACTTGAAGCCGGTTCGTCTCTTTGACTCGAACCAATCGCGCCCGGTACAGCCGGAAGGTGATTATCGCGACTTTGTGGAACAGACAGGAATTCAGTTTGAGCGCGACCTGGATGAAGTGGCGATATCACGTAAAGACACAACCGACGGAACCGATACTGAATCATCTGAAGTTTTCGTGGGCCGCTTCAATCAGCAGCGCCTGCGCAGTTATCTGGAAAAGATCTCCACCGAAAAATCCGATTACCGCGATCACACAATCTTCACTGTTCCGCATGAAGGCCACACCGTGCGCGTCTCGATCCTGGACGAGCAGCGCGTCGCTGTCACCAACATGCAGAGTCCTCAGCCCATCCGCGGGATGATTGATGCCTGGTTCAAGCCGCCTGCGGGAACTCGGCTGTTGCGCGAACATTATCGCCGGGTTCCCGTTACCGCGCTGGGCTGGATGGTCGCCCGCATTCCTGCCGGCTCGAAGGTTCCGCAACTCCCTTTTGGTTTGAGTTTCGATTTTCTGGAAAATACCGTTGCCGTTGCCTCTGTGCGCTACCAAGGCGATGTGCTGCTCCAGGCGGACGTGATTGCGCGCAGCGACGCTGACGCCAAACGGATCGCGGATGATGCCAGCAGCTTTTTGATGTTATCGCGCGGCGCCGCGCAGGCCCTGCGTTTGCGCGGGGCGGACCCGGACGTGAAGGCGGCCTTTGACAGCATCCAGGTGCAGCAAAACAAGAATGTGGCGGTGTTTACCGCCACACTGTCTCAGCGATTTTTGAAGAAGGTAATCTCAGATGTCCAGGCGGAAGCCTCAACGCCTCCTACCACGCCTTCGCCTGTTTCAAAACCGCGCGCCGGACCGCGCAGACGCCGTTAACGATGCGGGAAGGTGGTTCCTTATGGATGAGCGTGCGCATTGATTACAGTGACGCTGCCTTCCTGAAAATTGCCGACATAGAGCAATTTGCGAATGGGATCCAACACCATGTTGGCCGGGTGTACACCAGTCGGCAATGCACCGGCCAGCCGGAGTGATTTTCCATCGATGATGTCAACGTGGCTGAACCTGAAGGTGTTGATTTCGAAATTAGCCAAATAGATGCGCCGCGTGAAGGGATCGACCGTGACGCCGGCCAGTTCATTTTCCAGGTGTAATGTGCGGACCAGCTTGTTTGTCCTGCCGTCGATTACGTTAAGAATGCCGGTTTCGTCGGCCGCATATACCAGGTTGCGTACGAAATCCACGGCCACTCCCGTGGTGAACTGGCCTGCCGTAGGTATCTCCGCAATGACCTCATTGGTATCCAGATCGACCGCGGCCACTGCGCCAAAGAAATTATTGTCTGAGATGTAAAGCCGGTTGGTAATTCGGTTGATCGCCAGGTGGTCCGGTAGCACAGGGCCGCTGATGGTCGCAATTTGCGTATTGGTCTTGCCATCGATCACGCGAACTGTTGAATGGAGAGTTTCCGTCACATAGATCCTGTTGGTCTTGATATTCACCGCAACCTGCGTGGGAGAACCATCAACGGGAATGGTTGCCACAATTTGTTTCGTGCGAGTGTTGATTACATAGACGAGGTCCTGCAGTATGTCTGAAACGTAAAGCCGCGACGTGATCGGATTGACTCCTACTCCCACTAGATCGATTCCAACAGGAATCGTGTCCACCTGAGTGTTCGTCTTTTCGGAGATCACTGAGACGCTGTCTCCGCTGGTGACGTAGACCAATCGAGTGAGGGGGTCCACGTCGAGGCAGTTGTTTCGGATGAGAGGGATGGTTGTGACCACCGATTCAGACAGGCAAAAAGTGCTCAACAAAGTGATAGCGGCAAGCGCGGCAACCCTGCGAACAATTGCTCTTGGGTACAGCATTGGGGCCCCTTTCTTCCCGCGCCTCAGCCGGTAGGAGAATCAGTGACACGGGACTTCGGCTGGTGGGATGCTGCTGAGTTGATGGACGATGGCTGAAGCGAGGGAAAGCTGGGAAGTTAGACTCCCCTAATGGAAAGCATTCGCCTGTTGTGCAGCAAAATAAAAATGTGGCGGTATTTGCCGCCACACTGTCTCAGCGAATGTTACGAAAGCTTGTTTCTGAAGCTGGGCCGGAGAGTACGGCTCCGGTGCCGTCCCCCTCGCCTTCTGCTTCGCAGCGTAAGCGGCGCAGGCGCTGAATGGTTACGGGGAGCCTGAAGCCACCTGCTGGCTGAAAGTGAAGCGCAGATACTTGTTCGGGTTTACCGGCGTATTGAAGATCCTTACTTCGTAGTGCAGGTGCGGGCCGGTACTGCGGCCGCTTTGGCCCACATAGCCCACGGTGTCTCCGCGGTGAACCATCTGTCCCGGACTCACGGCGAATCCGGACATATGCCCGTACAGCGTGCTGATTCCGTTTCCGTGTTCCAGCACCACTGCGCGGCCGTAGCCGTTCATGAAGTCGGAGAAACGGACAATGCCGTCTGCCGGCGCGATGATACGGGTTCCAACGCCACTGGAAATATCGACGCCGCGATGGAACGCGCCTTCACCGTTGAAAGGATCAATGCGTTCACCGAACGAGCCGGTAACCCTTCCCTGCACCGGCCATAAGGTCGGCGCCGCGGCCAGACGCACCCAGTCGCGGGTGCTGACATTACGCGTCTCGCCCATCCCGATGCCCACCGAGGCGGCCCCTGTCATGGCGGTCATGCGCAATGCCTGGAATTGTTGATAAGATGCAGCCGCAGGATCGTCGTCTTGAAACGCCGGATCGGGCTTGAGGCCATAGAGGGACGAAACCTCTCCGGCTAACGAGCTCAACGATTGCGCCTGCAACTCATTTTCCTGTGCAATCTGTTCCATCTGCGAATACTGCTTCTGCAGATCTGCTTTTTCCGTGCGGAGCTGGTTATAGCGCTGCGCCTTCAGGGCCATGCGCGCATAAGATCCCGCCATGCCAGTGATGGTGAGCATCCCGATCAACGCCCCGGCAATAAACACGTAGACGTAATGCAGCGGGATGGGAAGCTTCAGAAGCTCTCCTTCCGCGTTGCGCGCCACCAGCATGATGTAAAAACGCTTTCGCACGTGAACTGCTCCCTGAATCAGGTTTTCCAGCGCATTGTTTCTTCAGCGCGTCATTTTCCAGTGCATCTTTGGCGATTTCATCCGCTGTCTTGACCAGCGGCAAGTCTTTCAGTCCCCGGCCCCTGTCATGAGCAGGTAAAGAAGAAGGGTGGCCAGAGTTAAGGAAATTTTGGGTTCGCTAACCTTAACAAGGAGGTTCTCTGGTGTCAATCTGTCCAGTTGGCCATAGGGGTAACGAAGGTCGCCGGAGAAGCCCTGAAAACGGTGCATTAGGCCACATAGTCCTTTCGTTCGCTCTGAGCTAGAGACGCTTGCGTGAGTTCCAGGCGTCGCTCTCTGGCGCGGAGCAGCCCGTAGCCAGAAAGGACAGGGTAGAAGACGTAAGCCGTTGTTTTAGATATAGTTAAGCCGTGGTGCAAGCGGAGCGGAAATTGCTCGAAGGCATTCGACGCCTGGCCCAGTCCAGCCGTAATCGGGCGGTGGTGCGTGGCATCGGCGACGACTGCGCCATCCTGCGCGCCGGCGCCGGTTCCGACTTTCTGGTTACCACTGACCTGTGTATTGAAAACGTCCATTTCCGCCGCAAGTGGCATCCGGCGCCGAGCGTGGGTCATCGCTGCCTGGCCCGGGGCTTGAGCGACATTGCCGCCATGGGAGGCGAGCCTCTGGCCTGTTTCCTCTCCCTCGGTCTGCCCCCCAAACTGCCTCAGGCTTGGGCGAATGGGTTCCTGCGTGGCTTGGAAGCGCTGGCAGGGAAGCATGGCGTACAGCTTGCCGGAGGAGACATATCGGCGGCGCCGTTGATTACGGCAGACATCGTGGTTGCGGGGCAGGTTCCGGCCGGCAAGGCCCTGCTCCGGTCAGGGGCCAAGCCAGGCGACCGCATCTTCGTCTCCGGTGAGCTGGGCGGTTCAGCGGCGGCATTGCGCCGGCTCTACTCCGGCAAGCGAATCCCGCCGTTGCGCTCCGACCGCCACTTCTACCCCGAACCCCGGCTTGAGCTGGGCCGCCGCCTGCGAAAGCGCGAGCTGGCGACAGCCCTTATCGATCTCAGCGACGGCCTCTCCGTTGATCTGGGCCACATCTGCCAGGAAAGCGGCGTGAGTGCGATCGTTGAAGCAGCGTGCATTCCGGTTAGCAAAGACGCCAGCTTGGACCACGCTTTGCACGGCGGCGAAGATTACGAATTGTTGTTCACCGCTTCGCCTGGAAAGAAAGTTCCGCGGCGTATAGCCGGAGCGCGAGTGGCTGAGATCGGCGTAATTAAGAAAGCCACATATTACAAATCAGCAATCGTGATTTTAGGGGAGAATGGCAAGGAGCAGCCTTTGCAGCCCGGCGGATGGCAGCATTTCAGCAAGACACGCTGAATCAGCTTGACCCGCGGGTTTACAATCGGCGGTAACTTTTTCCAACTTCCGTGAGTAGGATGGTTTATGAGCACACCTTCGTCCTCGCCCATGCCTCTTGAGCAGACGCCCGAACTTTCGCAACCAGCGCTTTCTGAACCGGCGCGCATCATCAATACTTTTGTGGCGCCCAGCAAGACTTTTATGGATATCCGCCGCAACGCAAGCTGGTGGGTGCCCTGGCTGCTGGGAACAGTCATTTTTATGGGCTTCATGTACACCGTGGAAAAGAAAATTGGCTGGGAGGCTGTCGTCAATTATCAGATGAGCCATGCCTCCTTTATGCAGCGCCTTACTGCGCAAATGCCGCCGGAGCAAAAACAGATCTTCATGGACAAGCAGATTGCCGGCGCGCACCGCAGAATCTATACAACCCCGATCGTTGGCCTGATTTTCTATCTGATCTTCGCCGCGCTGCTCATGGCCACGTTTAATTTTGGCTTCGGCTCCAAGATCAAGTTCAAGACCGCGCTCGCGGTGCTCTCCTATGGCTGGCTGCCGCGAATCGTCACGGCCATCGTCTCGATGATTGTCTTGGCCGTGGGGGTCGAACCCGAAGGGTTTGACATGGAAAACCCAATCACAACCCATTTAGGCGTACTCCTCGGCTCCAATACTGACTCACGCTATCTTTATCATGTGCTCTCCGGTATAGACATCATCAGCATCTGGTGGGTTTGTCTCGTTGGGCTGGGCTTTGCCATTGTTTCGGAGAGAAAGATCAGCAAGGGCGCGGCGATCACCGCCGTGGCCGCCTGGTATGTTGTGGGCACCTTGCTTCGCGTGGCAATAACGCCTTTTGGCGGCTGATCAACAGTGGAATCTCACAGTTAAAGCCTGGAAAACGCCGGTTTAATGGAGATTGGCTACAAACCGGCTGCATCTGTATGTTTTAATAGCTATTTAACCAATGCCAGACGCAGCCACCAGGACACGCCGCCGGCTCAAGGCCGTCAGCCGCACGCTCCGCGAACTGAAGATGATTGGCAAGGGACTGGTGTCAAGAGACCATCCCATCCAGGTGCACATCATCCCCATGCGGCGCTGCAATCTCTCCTGCGCTTACTGCAATGAGTATGACGATTTCTCCCAGCCTGTTCCTCTGGAAGAAATGCACCGCCGCATTGACAAGCTGGCCGCGCTGGGCGCCACGCTCATTACCATCTCCGGCGGCGAGACCCTGCTGCACCCGCAGCTTGACGACATCATCCGCCGCATTCGCTCGCACAACATCATCGCCGGGCTGATCACCAACGGCTATCTGCTCACTCCGCAGCGCATCCAGCAGCTCAATGAAGCCGGCCTGGACCACCTGCAGATCTCCATTGATAACGTTCAGCCCGACGAGGTTTCCAAGAAATCGCTCAAGGTCCTGGACAAGAAGCTGCAATGGCTCAAGGAACACGCCGAATTCCACGTGAACATCAACTCCGTGATCGGGGCCGGCGTCACCAACCAGTGGGACGCGGTCACCATCGGCAAGCGAGCCGTGGAACTGGGCTTTACCTCCACCGTCGGCATCATCCATGACGGCACCGGCCAGCTCAAGGCGCTGGACGAAGAGGCCCACCAGGTCTTTCGCGAAATGAAGAAGCTGGGCAAGCACAGTTACGCCCGCTTCAACCAGTTCCAGGACAACATCGCCCTTGGCCGGCCCAATCAGTGGCGTTGCCGCGCCGGCTCGCGCTACCTCTATATCTGCGAAGACGGCCTGGTGCACTACTGCTCGCAGCAGCGCGGCTATCCGGCGATCCCGCTCTCCGAGTACACCGTGGCGGACATCAAGCGCGAGTATTCCACCGAGAAATCTTGCGCGCCCAACTGCACCATCTCCTGCGTGCACCAGACTTCCATGGTCGATTTCTGGCGCGACCCCCAGACCGAGCCTTCTCACCAGGTCTTCCGTCCCAATGTTCGCCAGCCCGAACTGGTGCAGCTTGAAACCAGTAGCCGGGAATCGGCGATGGCGGATTAGTTTTTTCTGATCCAACCACCGGACCGTGAAGAAGGAGATGCCAGCCTCGCCACCTCCTTCCGCACGGCACACAAGTCAGGACGCCTTTGGCAGCCCTGACCACTTGCGACGAACTGCTTCTGTTACGAGAGCGGCAAACTTCTTGCCGATCGTTGCCGCCGCCTTGGAAGCGGCGTTAAAGACTTGGTCAAGAGTGTAAGGGCCAACCACGTCGTACTCGGCCCAAGGCAGATGGTAGCGATTGTTATCGTCAGAGGTGATGACGCGAGAAAACCCCACTGCTTCCATGGCGCGGTGCAGTTTTTCGTAGTCAGCCCAAGTTGCATCGTGCATTTCGATGCGTGTCGTGAACATTGGCATATTGAGCTCCTAAACCCTCCCAGGGGAGGTGATGGTTAAGGGCCCAGCCAGGACGGAGCACTTGCGGTTCCCGCTCGTGCTTGTGCACAATAGGGAGGCACCGTAAAGCCGCCCTCTGGGCGGTTGTTGTATAAGGCCGAAACCGGGTGACGCCGGTTTCGGCCGTAGACGTACCACAAATCCAAACAGCAACTTACCTGGTACATAGTACACCAGAATCCATATCAGTGTACAATAGGTTTTATGGCACCGCCAAAACTGCTCGGCACCAGTGAGCTTGCCGACCTTCTGGGAATAACAAGACAAGCTGTTTCCAACATGCGGACCCGAAACGCCGAGTTTCCAGCACCCGTGGCGGAGCTCAAAGCAGGCCCAGTTTGGAATGAAGAAGATATTGTTAAGTGGGCCCAAAGTGAGAACGTCAAGCTCGACCGAAGCAAACTTCACGCGGTTCACCCTCCATCCAAAAAAGCAGTCACTTTGTGTTTCGTAAACATGAAAGGAGGGGTTGGTAAGTCAACGCTAACCGCAAACCTAGGCTGGTGGTTCGCTTACCAGATGCAGAAAAAGGTCCTTCTGGTTGATCTTGATCCGCAGTTCAATTTGAGCCAATACGTCTTAGGCATTGATAAATATGAAGCATTGATCAATGACGACAAGCCGACGGTGGTATCGATACTTGAAGAGCTGACGCCGGCCGTCATTTCACATGAGGACAAAAAAAATAAGGAATCGTCAAGGAGCGCGATTTTCCGCGCTCGTTCATGGAGCGGCGGCGGAAGGATGGATGTGATTCCTTCCAGATTGGAACTCGCATGGTCGCTCAAGAATCCTCATTTCAAAGATCACTTACTGTCAAAATTCTTGAAGAAGGTGGCTCCTGAATATGATTTGATTCTCATCGATTGCCCTCCGACAGAGTCGATTCTCACCGAAGCGGCCTATTTGGCGAGCGATTATGTCGTTGTACCTGTGAAGCCGGACTTTTTTTCAGCCATCGGACTCCCACTATTGGCGCGATCACTGAACGATTTCAAGAAGCGTTACGAGGACCACGATATCCATTTGGCGGGCATCCTGTTCAATTCGATTCTGGAATACAACTCTGAGCATCAGAAATCAAAGAACTTGGTGTTGGCGACTGCGAAAAAGCACGGGTGGCATGTCTTTCACAATGCGATAAGTTACTCTGACTCATATCCAAAAGGCGCTAGGATGGGCAAGCCAATTTTTAGCACGGCATATGCCCGCTGGGAAAAAAGAGCTGAATTGGCGCATGTAGCGCGAGAGCTGGCCGAGAGAATCCATTTATGAGAGACATAAGCTCTGAACTCATTTTCGATTTGGCGCGCCTGCTCCGAAAATACCCGCCAGAAACATGGGCGGTACTTGCCGGGGCTCTGAGAGACCCTCGCTTTGTAGACCGCTTGGCTTATTTCGCTGCACGAATGGATTCAATTTCAAGGCATTTGTTCGAAGCGGGCTCCGCCCCACTAGTGGGGCGGAGCCATCGCGCTGAGGAGGATTTGGAAAGGGCTTTACTGTTTAAGCAATTGCGGTCGGATTTGGCGAGAAAGCCGGTGGCGCAGCTTCGGGATGTTGCATTCTCACTGGGCCTAAGACCAGGCGAAAATGACAAAAAGGTCGAACTAGTAGGTCGCATCTTGCAAACCTTTCAAGATCTCCCCTCGGGTGAACTGAAGAGACGGCTCCCAAAGCACTTAATGCACAGTTCGAAGAGTGCCGATGAATATGAGCGCTGGGTGAGCTTGATAATGGGCAAGAGTTCGAAGTAAGACGAAACAAGATGTTCACTGCGTACCCACTACCTCCACGCCTCTCTTAGCGCCGCCCGCGCGAGAATGCGTGTGGAATCAAGCGTCGGCAGGGGCGACTCCTTGTCGCTGATCAGCAAGGGTATCTCGGTGCAACCAAGCACCACGGCGTCGCAGCCTTGCGCTTTCAGGTCGCCGATCACCTGCTGCAGGTAGCTAAGCGACTGCGGCGTTTGCAGCCCTCGCACCAGCTCATCGAAGATGATGGAGTTGATTCTCTCCCGCTGCTGCGGGCTTGGCCGCAGATATTCGAGTCCCAGCGCGGTCAGCTTTTCCGGGTACACCTCACTGTTCACCAGGTATCGTGTTCCCGTGAGACCAAGCTTGCGGAAGCCGCGCCGTTTTGCTTCTTTTCCAACTTCTTCCGCGATGTGCAGCCAGGGCAGCGGCGAACGCGGCAGCACGTAAGGCAGCGCCGCATGGACGGTGTTGTCCGGGCAGAGCACGAAATCCGCTCCTGCGCGTTGTAAGGCCGCAACCGAGCGCAGCATCAACTCAGCCACCGCCGGCCAGTCGTCTTTTGCCGCGATCGGAGAAAGCGGCTTCATGTACTCGGCCAGGGCGATGGTGTGCATGGTCACTTCCGGGTGCGCGTGCTTGCCCATCAGCGGCTCAGCTTCCAGGCAGATGGTGCGGTAACACAAGGCCGCGCCTTCGGCGCTGCAGCCCACAATGCCGATGTGCTTGCTCATACCAGATGGTCCACCTTCTGCAAGAACGGCAGCTTCTTTCCCACAGGCAAAAACGATGCTTCAATCGAATTCCGCGCCAGCTCGCGCAACTGCTCTTCCGTAAAACCGAACTCCTGCTGCACCAGCTCGTACTCCTTGCCCAGCGAGGTCTGGAACATCGCCGGATCATCCGTGTTCAGCGTGATCATCAGGCCTTCGTCAAACAGCTTCTTCACCGGATGGTCCTGCAGCTCGGGACAGGCGCCCGTGCGCACGTTGCTGGAAAGGCATATCTCGATCGGTACCTGTTTGTGCGCCAGCACTTCAATCAGTTCCTGGTCGCGCGCGATGGAAAGCCCGTGCCCGATCCGTTCCGCGCCCATGTTCAGCGCGGCCCACACGGATTCCGGTCCCGTGGTCTCACCGGCGTGAGCGGTGAGACGCAAACCCTGGTCGGCGGCCTTCTTGTAGAGATCGCGAAACCATTCGGCCGGTCCGCGACGCTCGTCTCCCCCAAGGCCAACTCCTACCACGTTGCGCTCGCGCCAGCGCGCCGCCATATCGAACACTTCCGCGGCGGCTTCGGGGCCAAAGTGGCGCACGGCGTCAAATATCCAGAACAACGAAACGCCAAAATCTCGCTGCCCGCGCTCGCGCCCACGCTCTATGCCTTCAAAGATCGGTGCAAAGTCCTGTCCGCGCCAGCGCACCACGCCCACACTCACGTAGACTTCCGCGTGCACCACGTTTTGCTGGCGCAGCTTCTGCATCAGGCGATAGGTGGCCAGTTCGTAATCTTCCGGCGTGCGCAGCCGCTCCGTCACCGCCTTGAAGGCCAGCATGAAACCCGTGAAGTTGCGATAAGAGTACAGCCGCCGGACGTCATCTTCACTCAGCTCGTCGCCGCTGCCGCTCACGTCATAGCGATTGTTGTCCGTGGGCAGAGGCGTGTTGTGGCGGCGGCTCAGTTCAGCGAGCGTAGGTGGATCAAGCGTGCCTTCCAGATGGAGATGCAGCTCCGCCTTGGGCAATGACTGGATGAAGGCGCGCGAGCTCATCCCTGCCGGGTGCCTGCCGCCAGTGGAGCAACGGCAAATTCGCTGCGCTTGCGGCTGTACAAGAAATAGATAACCAGGCCTATCAACAGCCATCCGAAGAAGCGCAACCAGTTCATGATGGGCAATCCCGCCATCAACAGAATGCACAGGAGAATCGTCATCACCGGGGCGAGCGCGCCGCCGGGCGAACGAAACCCGCGCGCCCTTCCCGGGTCACGATAGCGGAGAATCAGCACCCCGCCGGCAACAAGCGCAAAGGCAAACAAAGTGCCGATGTTGGACAGGTCGGCAAAAGTTCCAATGTCCAGCAGGCCCGCGGGAATGCCCACCACAAAACCAGCAACCCATGTTGCTACATCCGGCGTGCGGAAGCGAACGTGCACGCGCCCGAAAACTTTGGGCAGCAGCCCGTCACGCGACATGGCAAACCACACCCGGGCTTGTCCCAACTGGAACACCAGCAGGGATGAAATCATTCCCATCATCGCGCCAAACAAGACCGCCAACCGTACCCAAGGAACATTCAGTTTGCGCAGTTGATTCACCACCGGCGCGGCGTCGCCCAGGCCATCCCACTTTGCAATGCCGGTGAGCACCACCACTACGGCAACATAAAGCACGGTGCAAACCACCAGAGTAGCGATGATCCCGATGGGCAAATCGCGCTGCGGATTTTTGGCTTCTTCCGCCGCCGTGGAGACCGAGTCAAATCCGATGTAGGTGAAAAAGATGATGGAACCGCCGGTCAGCAGGCCAGCCCAGCCGTTGGGCATGAAGGGATGGTAATTCGTGGGGTGGATGAACTGTGCGCCGGCAAATACAAAGATCAGAATGGCGGCAATCTTGACCAGCACCATCACGTTATTGGTTTCCGCCGATTCGCGGATCCCGCGCACCAGGATCACCGTGAGAATCATCACCACAAGAAACGCCGGGAAGTTGAAGCCGAAGTGCCAGCCCGGGCCATAGAGATCGTTGCCGGCCAGGTCCTGCAATCCTGAAGGCAGGTACGCCGGCGACACCCACTTCAGCGGCGGATGGATGCCAAACCAGTCCATCAAATCCACAAAGTGCGCGGCAAAGCCCACGCTCACCGCCATGTTGCTCACCGCGTATTCCAGGATGAGGTCCCAGCCGATGATCCACGCGATCAACTCGCCCATCGTCGCGTAGGTATAGGTATAAGCGCTGCCGGCAATGGGGATCATCGACGCGAGCTCGGCATAACACAGCGCCGTGAACGCGCACGCCACCGCTACCAGGATGAAAGAAAGAGCAATCGCCGGGCCTGCGCCCGGCCGTCCGAATGTCGCCGAGTGATGGATGAGATACTCGAGCAGAGGCGCGTTGAGGACCGACTTGGCGGAAAATGTCTGTCCGGCAATCGCTGTCCCCACTACCGTGAATATTCCTGACCCGATCACGGCCCCGATC
>DASVFK010000215.1:0-13262 GCA_036380095.1 Candidatus Angelobacter sp.
ATGGAGACCACCACCACGTCACAGCGAGCGCGCGCGGCGCGGACCAGGGAGAGATGCCCGGCATGCAACGCGCCCATGGTGGGGACAAAGCCCACGCGCTTGCCCGCGTGGCGCGCCTGCCTGCTCAGTGCCGTGATTTCGGAGGGGGAGGAGATGGTGAGCATGGGGCTGTTGGCTATTGGCCTTTGGCTCTTAGCTTTTGGCTCTTGGCTTTTGGCTTTTGGCTTTTTGGCTCCTGGCTTTAGGCTCTTGGCTTTAGGCTGTGGCTTTCCGCTGTTCAGCGCCCGGGTCACAACTCTGGCGATCATCGCTGAAGCTAGCAGCTAAGAGCGAGCTGCAAAATTAAGACCCAGAAGCCTGGAGCCAAGAGCCAAAAGCTAAGAGCTAAGAGCCAAAAGCCAAAGGCCAAAAGCTAAGAGCCAAAAGCTGCTCACCTCGCATACGCCTTCAACTGTTTCCTTCTCAGCAGGGATTCCAACTCAGTGCGCGTCTCTTTGCTCAGATGGTAAGACTCTTCGTCCGTGGGATAGCTGCCTTTTTCCACGTCCGTCTTGAACTGCTCGACGGCGTTGCTGATGAGCGCGGCGGCGTCGCCATAGCGGCGCACGAACTTGGACTTGGGCGTGAAAGCGAGATTGAGAATGTCATGCAGCACCAGCACCTGGCCATCGCACTCCGGGCCGGCGCCAATGCCGATGGTGGGCGCCGAGACCTCGGCGGTGATCATGGCGGCCACTTCGCGGGGCACGCCTTCCAGCACCATGGAGAACACGCCCGCGCGGTCCAGCGCGATCGCGTCCTTGATCAGCTCCTCGATGCCCGCCAGATCCTTGCCCTGGACCTTGTAGCCGCCCATCTTGTGGACCGACTGCGGCGTGAGACCGATGTGTCCCATCACGGGAATTTCGGCATCGAGCATGCGGCGGACCAGGTCCACGCGCTTGTCGCCACCTTCCAGCTTCACGGCTTCCGCGCCGGATTCTTTCACGAAGCGCACGGCGTTGCGCACGGCTTCACGGCCATCGCCGTGATAGGAGCCAAACGGCATGTCGGCGATAATCAGCGCGGACTTCACCGCCCGCCGCACCGCGCGCGTGTGGTGCAGCATTTCTTCCATGGTCACGGGCATGGTGTTGTCATAACCCAGCACAACCTGGGCGAGCGAGTCGCCCACCAGGATCATGTCGATGCCGGCCTCATCCACCAGGCGCGCCGTGGCGTAGTCGTATGCCGTGAGGCAGGTGATAGGCTCGTGCCGCTGCTTTTTCTCGAGGATAGTGTGCGTGGTGACTTTCGGTCGGGCGCTAGGAAGCTGCCCTCCGTTGAAGGAAGTGATGCTCATGTTGCCTCCAGTGCAGTTCGGGAAACCCGATACCGCCTGTTACGAGGGTATTGTAGACCTGCGCCAAGGGCTTGGCCAGAGGGATTGGCTTTTGGCGGTTTTCACGGTTAAACGCTACCAAATGACAACGCTTTGTTCAATGTCTTCATCAAACGCAACTTAACGTTTGCATTTGTAGCGTTTATTGAGTAACATTAATTCATGGTGCGCCGTCTACGAAATGGAGATGAGAGGCAAACCAGCCTCGAAAGGAGCGCCATCAGTCATGGTCAAACCAGAAAAAGAGACAAAAACTCCCCTGGCAATTTCCCTGCGCGAGCAAGAGGAAATCAACAACATTTATTGCAAGCTCCGCGAAGCCGAAGCAAAGCTCGTTGGCCCAGATGGGAAAACCGAAATTCTGCCGAACAATGTTTACTCATTTCTATTGAGATTGCTGGCCGATTTGAAAGCAGGACATTCGGTCACGATCTTACAGAGCATGCACCGGCTCACAACTGTCGAGGCGGCCAAGGTGCTGGGGGTCTCCCGGCAGTACCTGATTCAACTCTTGGAAAAGGGCGACATCCCTTTCGAGAAAGTGGGCACGCATCGCAGGGTTTTTGTGCGGGACATTCTCGCATTTAAAGCGAAACGTGATATTGGGCGTCGGAACATCCTCAATAACTTGGCAAAACAAGAATTTGCCAAAGGGGACTACGGCAAGGTTCCGGATGATTTTCACACGGGAAAATGAGTATGCAGCAGTGCTCGACGCTTGTGTTCTTGTTCCCATGGCGCTTTGCGACTGTTTGCTTCGCTTAGCAGAGGAACCGGCATTGTATCGCCCCCTTTGGAGCGAACAGATCCTGCAAGAAGTCGCAAAATCTCTTAAAGAGGACTTCAAAAGGACGCCCAAAGAAGTCTCTTGGAGATTGGACCAGATGCGGTTGGCCTTTCCAGAGGCTATGGTCCCAGTTCCAACCGAACTATTGAAGGGAGTCGACTGCATTCCAGATCCCGCTGATCGGCATGTATTAGCAGCGGCTGTCATGGCTCGGGCTAATGCGATCGTTACGCAGAACAAGAAACACTTTCCAGCAGAGTGCTTGTCTAAATTTGAGGTTCTCTGTCAGAGCGCCGATGATTTCTTGATCCACCAATATCACGTGTCATGGGAGGTAGTCCTGGAGAAATTGGACGATCAGGGAATTGGAATTGGGCAAAACAGGGCATTTGTCATTTCAAGCCTGCAGCAGGCTGCTCCGGAATTCTGCAAATTGTTGGAGGCGCATCCGATGTGAAACAAAGCGGCCTTTCAGATGACAGAACCGGTCTCATAAACCGGAGTGGTGCGAGCCATGGGATTCAAGTCCAACTGCACCTGGACCGGCGCGTTATGCTCCCTCATAGGCTTGCTGCAAGGCCTTGATATCAATCTTCTTCATCTGCAGCATCGCCTGCATCACGCGCTTTGACTTCACGCGGTCCGGGTCGCTCAACATCCGGCCCAAACCTTCCGGAATGATCTGCCAGGAGACGCCAAACTTGTCTCTCAGCCAGCCGCACATATCGATCTTCCCGCCCGCTGAAAGTTTTTCCCAGAAGTAGTCGACTTCTTCCTGAGTTTCGCAGTTGACGTAGAGCGATATGGCGGGCGTAAAAGTGAATTGCGGACCGCCGTTCAGCACCATGAATTCCTGCCCCTCGATCTGGAAAGTCGCGGTCAGGACCGATGCTTGCGGGCCGGGCGCTCCTTCGATCCGTGAAACACGAACAACCTTCGAGTTCTTGAAGATGGAGACGTAGAAGTTCATGGCTTCTTCAGCCTTGCCATCGAACCACAGGAATGGAGTGATTTTCTGCATAACAGGATGAGTCCTTTCTTAAAGTGATGCGGCGTGGTGCGTTTCCACGGGCGGATCATTCTAAACGCGTATCCGGATTGTGTTTTCGGGAACCAACAATTCTGCTCTGGAGTTTTTTTGCACTTCGCTTTAGCATCGCCAGAGTGGCTGAAAACAACAAAGCGCTGCAGCGGGAGCGGCTGGTCTCCGCGGTGCCGGTGGAAGACGACGCTTCATTTGAGCTCAAGCTGCGCCCCAAGTATCTGCGCGAATTCATCGGGCAGGCCAAGGTGAAAGAGAACCTTTCCGTCGCCATTGAGGCGGCGCGGTCGCGGGGTGAGGCGCTGGATCACGTATTGCTCTCCGGGCCGCCGGGGCTGGGCAAAACCACGCTGGCCACGATCATCGCTAACGAACTGGGGGTTGCCTGCACGCAGACGGCAGGGCCGGTCATCGCGATCAAGGGCGACCTGACGGCGATCCTTACCAACCTGACGGACCGGCAAGTGCTGTTCTTTGACGAAGTCCACCGGCTGCAGCCGGCGCTGGAAGAGATCCTGTATTCGGCCCTGGAGGATTACAAGCTGGACATCATGATCGGGCAGGGGCCTTCCGCGCGGACCCACACCATTGACGTGAAGTCGTTTACGTTTGTGGCCGCCACCACGCGCGCCGGGCTGCTTTCCGCGCCGCTGCGTTCGCGGTTCGGCATCCTGCTGCGGCTGGAGTTTTACACCGCGGATGAACTCAAGTTCATCATCGAGCGCTCGGCGGAGATCCTGGGCGTGGAAATTGACCAAGCCGGAGCGGCGGAGCTGGCGGGGCGGGCACGGGGAACACCCAGGATCGCCAATCGCTTGTTGCGCCGGGTGCGCGACTTTGCCCAGGTGCGCGGAGAAGGCCGCATCGACAAAGCAACGGCGCAGGCAGCGCTGGAGATGCTGGAAGTGGACAAGCACGGGTTTGACGAAATTGACCGGCGGCTGCTTTTGACCATCATCCAGAAGTACAACGGCGGGCCGGTAGGGTTGAACACGCTGGCGGCGGCGTTGGCGGAAGAGCCGGACGCTTTAGAAGAAATTTATGAGCCGTTCCTTATTCAGAATGGCTTTCTCGATCGCACACCCCGCGGCCGCGTGGCAACGCGGCTGGCTTACGAACATTTCGGGATCCGTTACGGCCGGCAACCGGGCTTGTTTTAGCGTCTCAGGCGATTGCCTTCTTCCCACCGGACGGAATTTGTTCTAGGCTTGTAGCTCCCTTCTAACCTTCTCTGGAGTAAGGAGTCTAAAGTTTTTGAGTCCGGGCACTCTGATTGCTTGCCGCCGCGCCGCCGCGGGTTGGAGGGGCTTGTTGCCGAAAGCTCTGCAAGTGAGTTTCCTTCTTCCGGCTGTGGCCCTGGTAATCCTGGCCGCAAGGCCGGCAGCCGGCCTTCCTAAAGACCATAATTCGGACAAGCCAACGCTCACCAACGAATTGAGTTCGCTGGCGGTGCCGCGCCTGGCCGTGGCGCCGAAACTGGCGGACTTTGAAGGCATGGAGGCAGCGAGTGCGGTGGCCAAGTCCATGCTCAAGATCGGCAAGTTCACGCAGCGCGAACCCAAAGACGCCGCCCCAATTTCGCAGCGCACAGAAGCCTACCTGGGATACACGGACAAAAACTTCTACGTGGTCTTTCTGGCTTTTGACGACAATCCCAGGCTGATGCGGGCGCGCATGCTGCGGCGGGAGCAGATTGACGACGACGACCAAGTAGGCATGTTTCTGGACACGTTCCACGACCATCGCCACGCGTACATGTTCTACTCCAACCCGTTCGGGATCCAGCAGGACGCGCTCTTTTCCGAAAACAACGGGCCGGACTTGTCCTTTGATACGGTGTGGCACACGTTTACCAAGATCAACGGGCAGGGATACATGGTTGAGTTCGAGATCCCTTTCAAGTCGCTGCGCTTTCAGCCCGCGGAGAACCACACCTTCGGCATCCTGCTTGCGCGGGTGATCCCGCGCACCAGCGAACGCGCGTTCTTTCCGGAGAATTCCAGCAAGTCGCAAGGCTGGCTGGTGCATGAGGGCGACATCAAAGGCTTTGAAGAGATCTCGCCCGGACGGAACATGCAGTTCATTCCGTATACGTCGCTGGGAGCATTCCGCGCGCTGGACACACGCGATCCAGCGGGCGACCGTTTCACCGGCAAGCACCTGGATCCCAAGGCCGGCCTGGATTCCAAGATCGTGATCAAAGACAGCCTGGTGCTGGATGCGACCCTTAACCCCGATTTCGGGCAGATCGAATCCGACGATCCGCAGGTGACGGTGAACCAGCGCTTTGAAGTGTTCTTCCCGGAAAAGCGCCCGTTCTTTCAAGAAAACTCCAGCTTTTTTGCTACGCCGATGAACCTGGTGTTCACGCGGCGCGTGGTGGACCCGCTGTACGGGGCGCGCCTCACTGGTAAAGTGGGGCCGTGGGCCATTGGGACGTTCATCGCCAACGACCGCGCACCGGGCAAGGCGGTGCTGGCGGGCGATCCTCTGCACGGCAACGACGCCTACTTCGGCGTCTTTCGCCTGAACCGCGAACTGGGCAAGGGCAGCAGCGTGGGCTTTATTTATACGGACCGCGAACTGCACACGAGCGCCGGCAGCTCCTGCACGCTCACCGAGTGCCAGGTGGGGTTCAATCGCGTGGGCGGTTTCGATACGCAGATCAAGATCAATCAGAACTGGCAGATGAACGCGCAGGCCATCACCAGCGAAACCAAGCTCAGCAACGGCTCGCACTCCTCCGGGCCGGCCTACCAGGTGTTTGCCGAACGCAGCTCGCGCAAGCTGGAATTCAACACCATGTACCTGGATGTGTCGCCGGGGTTCGGCACAGATACCGGCTTTGTGAACCGTACCGATATCCGGCGGTTCAGCAATTTTGCGGGATACACCTTCCGGCCTGAAGGCAAGCATTTTACCGCTCACGGGCCCAGGCTGTTCCAGTTGGCCCTTTGGGACCACAACGGCACGCGCGTGAACTGGCAGGTGAACCCCAACTACGAGTGGGACTTCCAGCGCAACACTTTCTTCAACATCTTCACCGTGCTGGAACACGAGCGCCTGCGGCCGGCGGATTTCGACACATTGGCGGCAAACCGCGATTACGCCCACGTGGTGGGAGGAGCGGCGGCGGGAACACAATACTTCAAGTGGCTCAACGTCAGCGCGGAGATGGACTGGGGCACGGCGACGAATTTTGTTCCCGCCAGTGGGCCGCCCGTGCTGGCCTACCAGAATACGGCCTTTGCCCGCGCGGTGGTGCGGCCGGCCAAAGGCCTCACGGTGGAAAACACCTACCTGATGACGCGGCTGCTGGACCAGGGAACCGGCCTGAACATCTTCAACAACCACATCATGCGCTCCAAGTGGAACTACCAGTTCACCAAGGAATTCTCCCTGCGCGTGATCGGACAGTACGTGACCACGCTCGCCAATCCCGGATTTACCACTCTGCCCAATACCAAGAGCTTTAACGGTGACGTGCTGTTTACTTACATGCTCAACCCGGGCACGGCCATCTACGCGGGCTACAACAGCAACCTGCAAAACCTGGATCCTTCGCTGGCGGGTGGTTGCAGCGGGCTGCCGTGCGCGCCGGGCCAGTCCCCCGACGGCCTGTTGCGTACCCGGAGCACTTTCATCAACGATGGCCGGCAGATTTTTGTGAAGATCTCATACTTGTTCAGGTATTAGCGCTGTCCCAATCGCCCTAATCAAGGGAGTGAGACGTTCAGGCAAAGCCCCTACCTGCCCTGGCATCACGTAAGTTCACGGTACCCGATTAAAGCTTGCAATTTTCTGTGACTTGCCGAAGAATTGGCCACACCCCCTTAATAGTTGCCTTTCGTGTGCCTGATGGAAAAGATCGTCATTACTACAACAGAAGTTGTCGACACGGTACTTTCGGAGCAACAACCTAACCGGCTGGAGCCCAAGCTACCGCCTCCCATACCACGATGGGCGAGGGCTGCGATGAGCCCGCTGGTACTCGTACTACCGCTCCTGTGTGTGATCACGCTGGTACTTCGGTTTGCCATGCGGGGCCTTCCACCGCGAACGCGCTATGCATGGTTGACGTTCCTTTCCTCGCTCCTGGTGGTGAGCGGAATGCTGACGTCCGTTGCCGGAGTACTCGTGTTCTTCTTCGTTCCCCTGCCGCCGGTTGAGAGCAGCGGGCTGGCGGAGCTCGATTCGAGGAATGATTTTCCGGCACTGCCGGCAACGGCAACGCTTTCGGCAAAGCAGGTGTCCGAGGAATTGAAGCCGCTGGTAGCCGTGATTTCACCGGCGCACAGATCGTGGTTCACGCATCACGAAGGTCCATCGGCGGCCTTTGGGGCGGGAGTATTGTTGCAAGCGGGACCGGACGGCTACCTCTTTATGACGGCGCGGCATGTGATTGACAGCTCTCTGGGGGGTCGAGGCGATCGCGCGCTGATTGCCATGGCTTCCGGCACATGGACCGGGGCGGACGTGATTGCGCGGCACAACGATCTGGACCTGGCGCTGCTGTGGTTACCGCGGCAGTCCGGCTCAGGCTCATTCACGCAGCCGGTCGGGGACGGGAGGGAAGTGAGCGAGGGCGAGAACATCTTCGTGATCGGCCACCCGGAAGGATTGCGTTATACCTTGAGCACGGGGATCATCTCGCGGATCGACCGAAGGGCGATCCAGATTTCCGCACCCATCAGTCCCGGCAACAGCGGCGGCCCAGTCTATGACGACCGGGGCAATCTCGTGGGGATCGTGACTTCGATGGTCGACAGAAGCAGCAATCCTAATGCCGAGAACCTGAACTTTGCCGTGCGCGCCGGGGCGGTATTGCAGGGTTCCGCCTGGAGTTTCCCGGGGGATGGCTTGAAACGGCTGAATGCATTCCTGAACGCGCGACCACAACAGCATTGATGCAGTTTTCATGACGGGAACGGATAAATGGCTACGATAAATGTGACTGTGTACGACTCGACGGAAAACAAGCGGGTGCCGGTGGAACTGCCGGACGATGCGCCTTGCAACAAGATCATCGCCGTGCTTGTGCAGAAGCTGCGGCTTCCGGCAAACGGCCCGGACGGCGCGCCCTTGAGTTACAAGTTCCATCACAAAAACTCCGGCCGGCAGATCCAAGACACGCAAACGCTGGCGCAGGCCCAGGTCCAGGACGGCGACATCCTCCGCCTGCAGCCGGAGATCACAGCCGGCCGCGGGTCAGCGAAGTCTTCATGGTGACGATCTCGAAGAGCGAGTTTCAAGAGGACCGGTTCAGCCGCCTGCGATTGATCCCTTGGTGGGACCAGTCGAAGATTGCCGGGTGCCGCGTGCTGGTGATCGGCGCAGGGGCGCTGGGGAACGAAATCCTCAAGAACCTGGCCCTGCTGGGCTTTCGCAAGGTTGTGGTGGCCGACCTGGACCGGATTGAAGAGTCGAATCTCTCGCGTACAGTGCTGTTTCGCAGCGGGAATGTGGGCGAGTTCAAGGCCCGTGCCGCGGCCAATGCCTATCGCGAACTGGCCCCGGAGGCGACGGTGCAGCCGCTGACGGCGAACGTGCTTCATGACTGCGGGCTGGGGTTGTTCGAATGGAGTGACGTCATACTTGCAGGCCTGGACAATCGCGAGGCGCGTCTTTGGATCAACCGCTCGGCATGGAAGCTGAATCGTCCATGGATTGATGGCGCCATCGAGGGCATCAACGGTGTTGCCCGGGCATTTCTTCCTGGCGCTGCGCCCTGTTACGAATGCACGCTGGGCGAAGTGGATTGGGCCATTCTCAACCGCAGGATGTCCTGCAATCTTCTGGTGCACCGCGAAGACGCGGAAGGAAAGGTGCCGACGACCCCGACGATATCGTCCATCATTGCGGGTATTCAGGTGCAGGAGGCGGTGAAGTTGCTGCACGGGCTGCCGGTACTGGCGGGGCGGGGATTCGTTTTTGAAGGAGTGAACCACTCGTCATACGCGGTGGAATATACGGAAAACCCGGACTGCATGAGCCACTACACGCTGCCCGAGATCGTGCACCTGGCTGAAAGCTCGGATTGCCTGACGTTGCAGCAATTGCGGGAGAGAGCACAACGGGACATGGAGACCAGCGACGTGGTGATTGAGTTCAGCCGTGAAGTGATCCACCGGCTGGTGTGCCCGGCGTGCGGAGCAACTGAGGAACGATTCGTTCCCGTAGGCGCCATTCATTACGATGAAGCACCTTGCCCGCACGAGGGACAGATGCGCATCGTGGAGACGGTGCATGGGTTTACGGGCACGGAAGACTACGGCAGCCGTCGCCTGGACCGGCTGGGATTGCCCCTGTTCGATATTTTTGTAGCGCGAACGGCCGAGCGCGAAGTAGGGTATCTCACATTCGGCGACAGGAACCATGTTCTGGGACCGCTTGCGGAGAGAGGAAGCGACTAGTGTCTTCCAAGTCGAAAAAGAAGGACGCGACAGTAGCAGTGCGAATCAGCAGCAGGGTGCTGCGCCGGATCCGGCAGCACGCGCGCTCCAACAGCAAGACAGAGGTTTGCGGCGTTTTGATCGGACGCGACGATGATGGCGCTACTTCCATCGAAGCCTGCATTGCCGGCATCAATGCCGCGCAAGGAGGAGCGCACGTTACCTTCACGCAGGACACCTGGGAGCACATTTATAAGATCAAAGACCGCGAATATCCGGACGAGCGTATTGTGGGCTGGTATCACTCGCATCCCGGATTCGGCGTGTTCCTTTCCGACCACGACACATTCATCCACCGGAATTTTTTCTCCTCGGCGCAACAGGTGGCGTGGGTGTATGACCCGCACTCCGATGAAGAAGGGTGCTTTGGGTGGGTGGGAGACCGGCTCGAACGGCTGGCCAGTTTCAGCATCGTTGACAGCAATGGCGGCCAGAGCGCCGGTGACACGGGACAGCCGGAAACGTCACTGCTAGATATGGATGGCGCCGGCGCCGGGGATGACCAGCAGGGCGTTGGGCAGCAAGGCGTCAGGGACCAGGCTCCGTCCCTGACGCAATTGATTGCTACCACACTTTCCTACATCTCCGTGTTCCTTCTTGGCGGGGTTCTGGCCTGGTATCTGTTCCCACGGGTTGCGCTGGTGCCGGTACCGGTTGACCCTTACACAGGCCGCCCCTTGATCAACAGGCCACAGGATGGGCCCGCCGCCAATCCCGGACACACGCCCGCTTCGAATGCGAACACCGGAACCAAGGGAAAAACGGAAATGCAGAACCCTCCAGGAAACGGGAAAGGGAACGATGCCGGGCGATAACGAACAACCATTGAAGATCACGCTTGAGGATCTGGCGAAGGTGGAGATCGCGGAGGAAAGGCCGGTGACGGCGCCGGCGGTCACGGCAGAGGGACAGAGGTCCTATGGCACCATTGCGGATGCGGCCGACCGTGCCCCGGACATTGCCGAAGAGCAGGGCAGCATCCTGCTGCAAGGCTGGTTTTATCTCGGCCTTGCCGGGCTGTTGGGTGCGGTGGCGGGCTGGGGGCTGTGCGAGCCTCGGTTTACCGATGGCGAAGGACACCGCTGGGGGAACACCTGGATGCTCCCGGCCATTGTCACGCTGATGTGTCTGGGTTTCGGAATCGCTGAAAGCATCGTAGAACGTTCGTCCCGGAAGGCGTTGATTCGCGGTGGGCTCTCCCTGCCGCTGGGAATCGTTCTTGGTTTTGTCATGGACTTCATCGCGAACGTGATCTTCACCATTGGGATCAGTATCTGCGTGGACGCAGGAGTTCAAAGCTTTCGCAACCCGGCATTCTGGATTGCGAGAGGCATAGCGTGGGCGGTGTTCGGCGCCGCCGGCGGAATCGTGTACGGCATCGTGGGCCAGTCGCTCAAGAAAGCCAAGTACGGCATCCTTGGAGGCATGATCGGCGCAGGCATCGGCGGAGTCATTTTCGATCCCATCGTGATGCTGACGAAGGGCGGAGCTCCCAGCCGGGTGGCCGGTTTTGCCCTGGTGGGACTGGCAACGGGCATCGCCATAGGATTCGTGGAGAGCGCGCTGAAAGACAGGTGGCTGTACGTGACCGCGGGACCGCTGGCCGGCAAGCAATTCATCCTGTACAAGCCGCAAACGACGATTGGCAGCCAGCAGCAAAGCGACATTTACCTGTTCAAGGATACAAGCATACTGGCCCAGCATGCGGTGATAGGGATCAGCGGATCACGGGTGCAACTGCAAGCGATGGGGCCGGTGTATGCGGCAGGGGTCCCCGTGCGCCAACGCGTATTGCAAGATGGCGACCTGCTGCAGATCGGCCGTTACGCGTTCCGTTACAAGGAGAGGCAGCGCTCATGACGTCCGCAGTATGTCCTTACTGCCGCTGTCCCATTGATGAGGCAGAAAGGGAGCAAATGGTCTGCAATGGATGCGGCACGCCGCACCACGCGGACTGCTTTGCCGAAAACGGCGGCTGCACGATTTTTGGCTGCAGCGCTGCCCCGGCGGAGGAAGCCAAACTCAGCGTTTCCGGCAGCGATCTGGCCGCCACAGGGCAGGCGACCGGGACGTTCTCCGCGGAAACGAACATCGCGGCGCCGCCGGCGCCGCCTCCGCCCCCCGGTGGACTGGCGCCCTCGGGCGCTCCGCAAGCAAACGCCGGCAGCGTTCTGTTTCAGCAGCCGGTACCAGCGCCGCAAAGCGCAACCGGCACGATCACATATGTGGATTTGACGCCGGATCCCAACGCGAAAAACCGCACGACGTTTATCGTCCTGGGAGTGCTCCTGGGAATGCTTGGCGCGCACAATTTTTATGCCGGGTACAAGAACAAGGCCTTAGCACAACTCTGCATCAGCGCACTGACTTTGGGGTTTGCCAGTCCCATGAGCTGGGTTTGGGCTGTGATCGATGTGTGTACAGTTGACGCAGATAGCGGTGGCATCAAATTCAGAACCTAGGAGCGGTGACAATGAACTATTTTGTGAAGCGGGGCGATCAACAATTCGGGCCTTACAGCCTGGCCGACGTGCAGCGATACGTGCAAGCGGGCAACATCGGCATGGAGGATCTGGCGCAGAGCGAAGGAATGAGCGAGTGGATTCCAGTATCGCAAGTGCTGGGAAATATACCCGCAGCGGTGACCTCCTATGGCGCCGCGGCTGCCCCGGCGATGGAACCAGTCGAACTGGTACCGCTGGCGCCCAACCTCCACTGGGCCGTCCTGCTGTTGCTGGAGGTGGTTACGCGACAGTTGTTCAATCTGATTTGGGCGCTGGTGCAAGCCAATTGGGCGCGAAAGCTCATCAAGGACAATAAACCGATGGTGCTGGTGGCCATGTATCCAGCCGGCATGCTGACCGGGATTTTCGCGGTTGGGTTCGGCGAGGGGCTGGGCAGCGACATGGCCAGCGTCATCGGGGGCCTATGTATTTTCGGCGGTTTGATCGCCTATATCATTGGTATTTTCAGCATCCGCTCAGCCATGGAAGAGTACTACAACTCAACGGAGAACATCGGACTTTCACTGAGCGGTGTGATGACCTTCTTCTTCAGCACGATTTATCTCCAGTATCACATCAATCGCATTGCACGCTGGAAGAAGACGGGACAACTCAATTAAAGCGATATGCCCAGCCCGCGAACGCGAAGACTGACGCTGGATCACAAGACGCTGAATGAACGGCTGGCGAATTGGCCGCTCATTCAGATCACCGGAACTGCCGGAGTTCCTCCTGAGATCTACCGCTTCACGTATAAGGTGCGGGGCCTTTATGGCGCGCCCTCGGGCGAGATCCTGGAGCGCGACACGCACCTGCTGGAAGTCAACCTGTCACTGGGATATCCGCGACGCGCGCCGCAGTGCCGCATGCTGACGCCAGTCTTTCATCCGAACTTCGATGACGCCATGGTGTGCATCGGCGATTTCTGGGCAGCGTCAGAAGGCCTGGACGATCTCATCATTCGCATTGGACGGATGATTACGTATCAGGAATACAACACGAAGAGCCCGCTCAACGGCCTGGCGGCCAAATGGGCGGCACAAAACGCACATCTGCTGCCAATCGATTCCCGCGCCATAGCACCACCCTTGCCGGG